>JBNMOZ010000485.1:0-5098 GCA_051276005.1 Bradymonadia bacterium
CCGCCATATACAAAACCACCACCCATCCGGCGCGCGATGCCTTCGCAGTCGCCCTGGCATGGCGCGCTGGCACCGTTACGGACCGCTGAGCGTGATTCTGCGGCAACGACGACGGGGTTGATGGGCGCAATGCCACCCGCGGTTGACGCCTGAGCGCACCTGCCCGAACATCGCCCATCGGCGCACACGTCGTCCGTTGTCGTACCCCAGCAAGAAGATCTCATCATGAGCACGCCCGTTCGCTTCGCCGGCATCGACGACTACCGCGCCTTCGACGCCTCCCTTGGTCAGCCGAAGGGCACCTCCGACCTGCGCGGCGGCCCAAGACGCACCAAGGCCAAGACCCGCCAAATCTCAAACGGCCACCCCGTGCTGGCGGCCTGCCGCGCGACGGCGTTGTCGTCAGAGATCAACTTCGGCGACACCTACTTCGACGCGTTCAGCTGCTATTGCTTGTACGATGACAACGAAACTCACGTCATCTCGACTCTCGCAACGGGCCCCAACTACGCCAGTCTGCAAGGCTATTTGGCGAACATGGGATATTGGCAGCTGACCACCAGCGCCGTCAGCGAGCTCAAGAGCGCCGGTAAGATTCAGTTCAAGAACCATCACACAGCGACCAGCACCTTCAGCAAGCCGACCAGCAACGGGTTCTCAAGCTTGGGCGGCCAGGACTACACGCTGCCGACCCAGACGTTCGTGGCGACGACATCGAATCAGTCATTCGGCTTCGACCGGCTGTTTGAGCGCGAAGACGGCGGAGGCGCAATGGGCTTCATCTGGGATGGCGGCAACATCAAGGCCATCAACTGGTTTCACAAGTCGAGCACGCTCGTCTTCACGAGCGGCTCGAATACAGGCAGCTTGAGCGATTCACACTTCTACGCGTCCAGCGACTTCAACATCCATCAGGTCTTCTGATTCTGGCTATCTGAGCGCGGACGACCACCGAAAGCTGCCCGATGCGAAGCCAGAGCCGGCTCGCAGGGCAAACCGGGCAGCCAGCCGACAGTAGGCGGGTACGCTGTTGCAAGAGCCGCCGCGCACCAAGAGCCGATCGTCTTCATCCGGCTCGCGCGCATCCTCGACGACACGCCGACCAAGTTGGCCAGTCAGACTGACCCGATTGCGGCACCAGTCGCGAGAGTTGCCGGTCAACCCATGCACCCCGTATGGGCTCACATCGGTCGGGTGGCGACCAACCTCGCTCAACCACAGTTCGCCGGACTGACTGTTGAGCGTCCACGACCAATTTGCTTCGAAGTGACCACCCCAGCTGAAGAAGCGCTCGTCGACCCCACGCGCTGCCTTCTGCATCGACCATCGCCTGCAGGAACGCCACCCAGGCACACAACTCGATGAGCGGCGCGGGCAGCCAGCGCTGCGAGTGCACCTGCGGCACCGGGGGCGGCGGCCCCTCGTGCACGGTCGGCCGTCCCACAGCCGCCCGCGATCGTGCACGGCCACCACGCCGGGGTGCTCGAGCAGCGCGGTGATGCGCGCCTCATGCTCGAAGCGACGCAGGGCATCGGAGTGCTCGGCCAGGTTCGGCTTGAGCACCTTGAGCACGATGACTCGGCCAAAGCGGGTGTCACGAATGCGGTGCAGCTCGCCCATACCGCCTGCCGCGAGCGGGCCCAGGTCGGCGTACGCGCGCGTCTAAGCCGATCAGGCGCGCCGGTCGGGCGCGGCGCGGTGCATCGGTGGGTGCGAGGGTCTCGCCCAACGGTCCCTGGGTCTCATCTATAGCCATCTATCGCCACAGCGGCGCGAGCATACCACGCCGCTTGAGCGTGCAAGGCGGCAAGCGGCCTCAGCCGCGCTTCTCTCTTGCCGGGCCTTGACGGGGTAGGGCTACATGGCGTCCTGCCTGATCGGAGAGCCCATGCAGCCGCCCACCCCGCCCACTTCGGCGCAGTTCGTTACCGCCCAGTCGCCCTCGGCCAGCGCCGCCCTCGCCCAAGTCGAAGCCTGGCAGTCGCGTTTCGTCAATTTGCTCGACGGTTTGCATGTCGCGCGCGGCCACGCCCCGCCCTTCGCGCCGGTGCATTGGGTTCGCGATGGCGGACAGCACGGCGGCGGCGCGCGCTGGGTCGCGATGGACACGCCGTTGCTGAGCCGGGCGTCGGTCAACCTCTCTCAGGTGCAATACGACGACCTGCCTGACAAGCGGTTGGCGTCGGCGACCGCGCTGTCGACGATCGTGCATCCAGCCCACCCCAGGGCGCCGTCGGTGCACATCCACGTGAGCTGGACCGAGCTACGAGCCGGCGGCAGCTATTGGCGCTTGATGGCCGACCTCAACCCGGCGCTGGCCAACGCCGCGCAGACGGCGCGCTTCGAAGCGGTCTTGGCCGACGTCGCCGGCGCCCTGTTCTTGGGGGCGCAGGCGCAGGGCGATCGCTACTTCTTCATCCCTGCGCTGGACCGTCATCGCGGCGCGACCCACTTCTATTTAGAGGGTCATCGCACCGCCGACGCCGACGCCGACGCGCGTTTTGCCGACGCCTTCGCCTGCGCGGCCCAGGACGCGTATGCGAGCATCCTCGACGACGTCCTGGGCGCCGCGACTGCGCCCACCCCGGCCGAGCAGGCCACCCAGCTGGCCTATCACACGCTGTATCTGTTTCAGGTGCTGACCCTGGATCGCGGCACCACCTCGGGCCTGCTGGTGCATGACCAGAACGACGTGGGCATCATGGGATCGCTGCCGGCCCGGGTGAACGTCGACTTGCTGCACAGCTGGCGCGCCCAGGTGCCCGAGCTTCAGCGACCGCTGGTCGACGCGCTGGTCGCTGCGGTGCGCAGCGGCGAGCCGGGCGCCGTCGACACCGCCACGAAGCGGGCGTTGGCGCAGGCGGTGCGGGGGCATTACCGCACGTATCCCGAGGCGTTGGCGCTGCAGGCGTCGGGGGGCATCCTACCGCCGACCGTGGCCAATCACCGATAGCCCGCTCAGTCGCCGTCCTCTCCGCCGCCGGACCTCTACCCAGACTGGCCATGCAGGTAGGCGTGAATGAGACGGATGTCGGCGTCGGTCAGGTCGAGCCGACCCCAAGCGGGCATGTACTCGCCGCGGTCGCCGTAGTCTCGGCCGCCTTCGCCGTCGCGCACCGTCTCGATGTACTCGCCCAGATCTTCGCCCAAGATGCCGGCGCGCGTCGGACCGCCCCGCCCGTCTGATCCGTGACAGTTGGCGCAGAAGCGGGCGTTGAGGCCTTGCCCGGTGCGCGGCTTGGGCGCCTCGGCCAGCCAGCCGAGGATGTCATCGAGCATCGGTCCGGGCAGCTCGGCTTCGGTGTAGGCCGGCATCACGCTCGAGTAGCCCACGCCGGATCGGCCGTTGCGGGTCACCCAGGTGGCGTAGGGGTAGACCGGGTTCTTGATCTGCGGGCCCAGCGCCGCGCCTTCGCCGTTGGCGCCATGACAGGCGGCGCACTTGACCTGGTAATGCGCCTGCCAGGTCTGCGGCTCGCGGGGCGCGGGGGCCATGCCGCCACTGCCGTCAACGAAGCTCGCCAGGTACGCCTCCATCGCCCCCACGTCCTCGGCGTTGAGCTGCGGGAAGGCCGGCATCTCGCCAGCGCCGTTTTGCACCACGCCGAGCATGCCGGTGGCGCCTTGGATCGAGTCCGAGAAGATGCCGGTGCCCGATCCGTCAGCGGCGTGGCAGACCGCGCAGTATTGGATGTAGAGCCCCTCGCCGACCTGGGCGAGGCCGCCGCCCGGTGCGCCGCCCGGCGTTGCGCCCCCACCGGGCGTCGCACCTGGACCCGGGATGATGGCCGGCGACGGGCGCTGGGCGGGGGCCGGTTCGGGGCCCGGGTTGGGATCGAGGGCGTCGCAGGCGGTCAGGCCCAGCGCGGCGACCAGAGTGAGGCTCAAGTGCAGAGCGTGCATGGCTGTGTCCTTTCGCTGCAGGCAGCGGGGGTGGTTTTGGGTGGCAGGGCGGCTCATCCGACGGTCACTCGAATTGAGGCGATCGCGTTGATGCCGTCGCTGATCTCGAGATCGCGTTCGGGTTGCGCGACGCCGGTGCTGTCGGTGGCGCGGGCGCGAATGGTGTGCCGCCCCGGCGTGGCCTCCCAGCTCAGCGACCAGAGCACCCACACGCCCCGAAACGGGTACGGGTACGCGGGGTCGGCGAACTGGACGGCCGCCCCCACTTCGGGCGCCGCCGTAAGCACTTCAGCGGCGCTGGCGATTTGCGCGGGCACCCAGGGGCCGCCGTCGATGCTGATGTCGACGCGGTCGATGCTGCCGAAGCCCGACACCGAGAAGCCATTGATGGTCAGCGGCCCAGCGGCCACCGAGAGGTTGTCGGTGGGCCCCGTGATCTTGCCAAAGACGGGCGACTGGCTGTCGTCGACGAAGCCGGTGTCCTGGTAGGTGCCAAAGGCGCTCTCGTCGACGGTCGCGGTGATGCGCTCGACCCACTTGACGCTGGCGTAGCCGAAGCCGTCGGGCACGATGATGCGCACCGGCGCGCCGTGATCGCGTTCGAGCAGCTCGCCGTTCATATGGGTGACCACCAGCGTCTCGGGCACGCCCGCGTTGTAGGCGGCGTCGTAGATCTTGTGCAGCGGCAGGTTGTTGGTGAAGCCGTCGGCACCAAAGAAGTGCAGCCGCTTCGCCTGATCGAGCTGAATGCCGGCGCGATCGAGGAACACCCGCAGCGGCACGCCCCGCCACATCGCGGTGCCCACCAGGCCCTGCGCTGTGTTCGAGTCGACCACGCATTGCATGGTCTTGAGCACGTCGATGGCCTGATCGGCCTCGGCCTCGATGTCGGCGTAGGTCAGCGTCAGCGGGGTGTCGACGAGGCCGTCGATCGCCATCGACCACGTGTCGCGGTCAAGGGTGGGGGTGCGCCAGCCGGGCAGCGATCCCTCGGCGCCGTTCTTCATGTAATGGGTGCCCAGCGGCGTCAAAAACGGCAGCTCGACGCCCGACAGCAGCGGCTGCACTTCCTGGTAGCCGCAGCGCGTCAGCGACAGACCAAACAGGCCCATGGCGGTGCTCTGCAGGAAGGTGCGTCGGTTGAGCGTGGCGGCAGAGCGTCGTCCGGACGCAGAATTGAGAGCAGTCGCAGAGC
>JBNMOZ010000486.1:0-5096 GCA_051276005.1 Bradymonadia bacterium
TCGAGGCGGTCGCGTTTCGCCGCGATGACATTGAGGTCTTCCGCACCCGGCAAGCGATCCCGGTGCTGCGCTTGCCGTCAGTCAGTGGCGTCGATGGACCCGACGACAGCCTGCTCCTCGACGCGCACGACAGGTCAGCTGGGCCCGTCGCTGCTGGGCCCGCCGCTGCTGGGCCCGCCGCTGCTGGCCCCGCCGCTGCTGGCCTCGTCGCTGCTGGGCCCGCCGCTGCTGGCCTCGTCGCTGCTGGGCCCGTCGCTGCTGGGCCCGTCGCTGCTGGGCCCGCCGCTGCTGTCGCCGTCGCTGTTGACCCCGAAGGTGATGGGGCGCCGCTCAAGCCCAGCGAGCCGGACGACCCCACGCCATAGGGGATCCAAGCCTTCGCCCGTGACCGCCGACCAGCCGATGACCGATCGGGGCTGAAACCCCAGCTTGTTGGCGATGCCACGGACCGCGAGGCCCCGCTTGCTCTTGGACAGCTTGTCGACCTTGGTCACGACGGGCAGGACAGCGTGACCGTGGTGGCTGCACCAGTGAATCAGGTCGGTCTCGAAGTCGCCTGGGGTGCGCCGCACGTCCATCAACAAGATCAGCGCCCGCAGCGGCTCACGCTCGAGCAAATAGGTCTCGATCATCTTGCCCCACGTCGCCTTGAGGGCCCGCGGCACCTTGGCGTAGCCGTAGCCAGGCAGATCGCAGATCGTGAACGCATCGTTGACGACGAAGAAGTTGAGCAGCTGGGTGCGCCCGGGCGTGTTGCTGACCCGGGCGATGCGGCGGCGGTTGACGAGCTTGTTGATCAAGCTCGACTTGCCGACGTTCGATCGGCCAGCGATGGCGATCTCGGGCAGCAAGGTCTCGGGAAAGTGGATTGGATTGGCGGCGCTCTTAATGAACTCGACCGATCGCACATGGGGGTTCTCTGCCATCAGGTCATTCCGATCAAAGCGGCGGCAAGGGAGAGGCCGGCAACAGCGCCCGCCATCAAAGGCGTGCGTCGCAAGGCCCAGACAGCACCGGTCATCAGCGCGACCGCGGCCAATGCGCCTTCAGCGGTGCGCCAGGGCAGCCCGCCAACAAGCGAGATCTGCCACAGGCACGCGGCAGCGGCGATCACTGCGCCCGCGGCGACGAGGCGCGCGACGAGCGGTCGCGCTGCTGGCTTGAGGCGGCCGCCGATGCCCAGCCAAAGCAGCGCGATGACGGCGGCCCCGGCCACTGCGACCAGCCCAGCGCCGGTATCAAACTGCCAGGGGTTGGGCACCGTGAACTGCTGAATGGTCGTATCGGGCAGGGCCATCTGCAGCTGAGCGCGCGCTGCGGCTTCACCTTCGAAGCGCCCGCCAGCGGCGTCGTACGTGGCGGCCGCCCACCCGGCAGCGCCCGCGGCACCGGCCGTGCAGAGCAGCGCGATTTGATCGCGACGCGCAGCAGCAGCGCCAAGCAAACCCAGGCCAAGCATGAGCATCAAAGGCGTAGAGACCGGAATTTGCCGCACGAACGGCACCGCGATCGCGTCTCGGCGTCCGGCCGCGGTGACGAGCACGTTCGAGGTGATCGGATCACCGGCGACAGACCGCGCTTCGACCTGAACGGGCGTTTGGCCCGCCCTCGTCCCGCTCCACCACAGCCCACCGCCGACGCCCGCGAGGACGAGGGCCGCCGCAAGGCGTGACGCCTGCCGGTCGAGGCCCGAGAGCGCGGTGCCGATCAAGACCGCTGCGGCGGCGGCCAGAATGAGGGGCGTCATGCTTGCTCCTTGCGCAGCCCGCCGAGAAGCATCCCGAGGGCCATCAACGCCAAGCCAAACTGCGACAAGCCTAAAGGCAGCATGCTCGCGTCGGTGCGGCGTGCGCCGAGGACGCGGATAGGCGCGACGTCGAGCTGCTCGAGGGTGATGACGAAGAGCCCTTCACCGACCCGCGCGTCGAGGTCGGGCGCCTCGGCGAAGTGCCAAGCGCTGCGGGTCGTGTCACCGGTCGCAACATCGATCAGGGCAGCGGGCCCCAGCGCTTTGCCGTAATCACCCACGAGCCGGCGAACGGTGATCTGAACGTCGTCGCCCAGGGCGACCGTCTGGTCAGCGCGCAGGCGCCAGACCTTCGCGTCGCCGCCGGAACGAGGGCGAATACTCAGCCGGGCGTGGGTGGGCTCGGTGCCCGCGTCGATGCTGCGTTGATGCATCCTCCAGCCCACCACGTTGGCCTCGTCCACGCCCGTGGGCAGCGGCACGTCGGCCAGCACCCGCTCTTTGACGAGCAGCCGTAAGCGTGCGCCATCGGTGACCGCCAATCGACCGCCCAGATGAGTGGCTGCGCCGCGCCCGTTGATCACCTGTTCGTAGGTCTCGACTTCACCCGCGCGCATGCGCAACTCGCCCGCTTCGCCGCCGCTCATCAGTGCGCCCACGGCCAAGCTCACAGCGCCCAGAGTCCACAGCGCGTAAGGCAGGGCGGACCGGACGTCGGGCTGTGCGAGGGTGCGAGCAATCAAGCAACTCACGACGAGCGCGAGCGCGAGCTGCGCGCCGGGGCCCGCGGCGGGGTGCTGACCAAATGACGACGCGGCGCCAAGCAACGCGGCGACACCCAGCGCGCAAGCCGCGAGGCCGAGCGTCAGCGGGCTGTGCAGGGCGCGGATGACCGCGGCCCAGATTCCTGTAGGGGGACTCATCAAAGTCCTTTCGATCGCCCTGGCTGAACGGGTTGGTGGCGAATATGCAGTAACGCAGCGCGAAAGTCGAAGCGCGGGCCCATATGCGCGTGCGGCCCATGGCACCGGCGGCACAGGCGCTCGGTATCAGGCGTCTGAAGTCCTAGCGCACGCGCCACCACCGGATCGCGCATGACACCCTGCGGCCAGTATTCTGAACCGGGCCCATGGCAGGATTCGCATTGCACATGCAGATGACCGCGGGCGGCATCGGTGCTGTGGCAGGCGCTGCAGCGGGCGTCCACGCGTTGAGCCTCTGACAGTCGGGCAGACGCCTGGGCATGCGGTGTCTGCGCCCATTGATCGAAGGCGATCGGGTGGCAGCCTCGGCAGCGGGCGACGCCCACCACTTCATTGCCATAGGCGCGTGGAACCTGGGCGCTCGACGTCAGCGCGATCAGGCACACCGCGAACCCGAACCGAAGGTGACCAATGCTGGGGGGGGTATCGCACATTCGGGCCGGGTATAGCATCGCGTGCGGCTGGCGGGAATGGCCAGGGCGCTGTCTGAGCGACGCGCTGCGATAACAAGCGGGTGTAGCTCGGACGCGGCATCTCGTAGAGTCACGGCATGCGAAATTCGAACCCGGTCGGTCTCACCGGCGGCATCGCGTGTGGCAAGTCTACGGTCTCGGCCATGCTCGCCGAGTGCGGCGCGACAGTCATCGACGCTGATCGCGTCTCCCGCGCGGTCGTCGAGCCCGGCACACCGGGCCTCGATGCGGTCATTGACGCCTTTGGCGATCGTTTTCTGACCGCCGAGGGGCGGCTCGATCGGGCGGCCCTGGGCCAGCTGATCTTCAGTGAACCCGAGGCCCGAGCGCGCCTCAACGCGATCTTGCATCCGCGTATGGCGACGCTGACCGCGCATCGGATCGCCGAGGCGCTGCACCGTCAGCCGCCGCTGGTGGTATACGACGCGGCCTTGTTGATTGAGATGGGCCAAGCTGACCGCTTTCGTCCACTCGTCGTCGTGCATGTACCGGCTGCTACTCAACTGGCGCGGCTGCGTGCGCGTGACGGGCTCACGGCAGCTGAGGCGCAGGCGCGCGTCTCGTCGCAGATGCCCGTTGCCGAGAAGGTGCAGTTGGCCGATCACGTCATCGAAAACGGCGGGACCCGTGCGCAGACGCACGCGCAGGTTGCTGAAGTATTCGCGCGCCTGACGGCGCCGAGGGAGCATTCATGAGCGTCCTCATCACGGGCTTTCCGCGCTTGCTCGCGCGGGGCCTGATTCGCCGAAGCCTCAACCTTGATCCGACCCGCGTCGTGCGCGTGCTGGTCGCGCAGGATGATGTCGCGGCCGCCGAAGCATTCGTCGCGACCCTTGAGTCGTCGCAAATTGAGATGCTGGTCGGCGAGCCGGGCGCGATCGATCTAGGGCTCGCCGGGCCGACGGTGCGCGCGCTGCTGGAAGACACGACGCTGATCTTTCACGCTGGCCTCACGCGCGACCTGCAGCCCGCGCGCAGCGAGCGGGCTGACCTCGTCGGTTTGGCCAACCTGCTCGGCATGGCCGCCGACATGCATCGCCTCGATCGGCTGTGCATCTTCTCGACGGCGTTCGTGAGCGGCAATCGCCGCGGCGTGATCTACGAGGAAGAGCTCGACGCAGGGCAGCGTTTCAACTCGCCATTCGAACGCAGCATGTTCGCGGCCGAGCGGTTGGCGCGCGCGAGCATGCCCCGCCTGCCGATCACAATCCTTCGGCCGTCCGCCCTCATCGGTCACTCGCAGACCGGCGACGCAACGGGCCTCAGTGAAGGCCCGAACTACCTGATTCAATTGATGATAAACATGCCGGCCGAGGTGCCATTCGTGTTGCCTGGCCGCGGTGTTGTGCCCTTCAATATCGTACCGATCGACTACGTCGTGCGGGCGGCCTGGGTGTTGGCGAACGCGCCCGAAGCGCGCAGCCGCACGTTCCACCTGACCGACCCCAACCCGGTCAGCGCGCAGAAGGCATGCGAGATGTTGGGAGAGTTGGCGGCGAACCGACCGGCGCCGATGCGCGCGCTGGGGCCGACCCGGCTGTTGACGGCCGTCATGCGGCTGACGCGTCTCAATTACTTCCTACCCAAGCAGGCGGCGCTCTTCGTCGACCTCACCCGGCAGGTGACGTATCACTGCGGTGGCACGCTCGCGGTGCTCGCGGCCACAGACGTGCATTGCCCGCCCTTCGAGTCCTACGCCGATGCATTGATTACCTGGGTTGCGCATTTCGAGCGCGATCGCGCGGCGCAAGTGGCGGGCTAGGCGCCTGTAGCGCATTCGCCACAGGCTCCGAGTTGACGGGCTGCCAAGCGACCGAACGGCTGCTCACCAGCCGGCTGCTCATCATTGTGTAGCCGAGCAACCGCTCACCACCGTGTCACCAGCCGGCTGCT
>JBNMOZ010000487.1:0-5093 GCA_051276005.1 Bradymonadia bacterium
ACCTTTGATGAGTTGCCGCCTTATTGGCAGAGCACGCAGGTGATCATTGGCTTCCCCCACAGCGCCTTGATCGACACCGCGATGGCCTTTGGGGGCTTCGCGATCATCGAGCAAAAGGGCCATATTCTCATCAAGAAGGAGGCGTTCCGCGGCCCCCTTCGCCCGTTCCTCAACTGGCTGGGCGCCGTCGCGATCGACCGCCACTCGCCCACCGGCGTCGTCGACCAGATCGTCGCCGAGTTCGAGGCGCGAGACGTGTTCCAGTTGGCGTTGGTGCCCGAAGGCACGCGCAAGGGCACGACCCGCCTCAAGACCGGCTTCTGGCATATCGCGCGCGGCGCCGGCGTCCCGATCGTGTGCTGGTACCTCGACGCCGCCAACAAGCGCACCCGTTGGCTCGGCAGCTTCGAGCCCACCGATGACCTTCAGGCTGATCTGCAGCGGATCAAGGCGCTGTACGCCGACGCGGGTCATGACATCGTCGAGATCGAGTAGGGGCTGGGCTGGGCACCCGAAGCGCCAGTGGAGTGAATGCGGTCCGCAACAGTTCATCCCGCTTGACCCGCAACATAGCCCTAATCCTCGATCACACCTCCCCAAGGAGCGCATATGAACGGCCGATCCACCCTCGTCATCGTCGGGAGCAGCTTCGTCGGTCTCGCTGCGACCGCTGCGTTTGTGGCCGTGTTCGCCCGCGAGTCGATCATTTTGGCGCTCATCGCGGGTCTGCCAGTTGGCTTGGTGTGTCGCTTCGCGCTCACTGACCCAGCGCGGCGTCAGGTCGTGATCGGGATCGCAGCGGCCGTGGCACTGGTGGGCGGCCTCGCCGCCGGCATCGCGCTGTCGTTCGGCGGCCAGCTTGAGGAGGCGGTCGACAAGAGCCTCACCCAGACCGTGTTCACCGAGACGACCGACGCAGCCGCCGCCTACGCCGCCCACGACGCGCTCAAAGGCAACGCCGTCTTCATGACCAGCTATGGGTGGGGGACGGACTCTAAAGATTCTGTGCAGCTCAACCCAGTCGAGCTCAACGACTTCGAGCAGACCGAAGCGCCGCACCTGCGCTGGGTCACCGAGACCTCGCCGGACTTCGCCGCGTGGCGGGCCAAGCGGCGGCCGCTTCTGATCCAGTTCGCCCGGTCGAAGCTGAGCGTCGTGGACCTCGCGCTCTACAACCGCGATTGGCTCAACACCCTGCTCATGCTCATCCTCGCGATCGCCAGCGCGATCGGCCTCGCCGTGGGCAACCGGCGCTCGGCTGCGACGGGCGACGTCGGCTGACCGCGGCGCCACCTGTGCTTCGCCGCGCGCCTGTGCTTGACTGCGCAATGCGCCGATTCGATGCACGCCCTCAGCCCGTGACCCGCGTAGCTTCCGCGCGCACATGACCGATCCAACGTTCACCCTTGACCAGCTGCGCGTGCTCGACGCAATCGCGCGGGCAGGCACCTTCGCCGGCGCCGCGCAGACACTGCATCGCGTGCCCTCGGCCATCAGCTACACCATGCGCCAGCTTGAGCAATCATTAGGCGTCGCGCTCTTCGATCGCAGCGGGCATGGCGCGCAATGGACGCCCGCTGGCCGCCGCTTGCTCGAAGAGGGCCGCGGCCTGCTGACGGGCGCCGAGCGCATCGCGCATCTGGCGCGAACCCTGGGGGATGGCTGGGCGCCGAGCCTGTCATTGGTGGTCGATGGTGGGTTTCCCATCGCGCCCATCATGCGGGGGTTGCGGCGGTTCAACGCCCATGGCGCGCCCACGCGGGTGCAGGTGCATGTGGAGTATCAGGACGGTGTGTTGGCGCGCTTCGAGCGAGACCGGGTCGATCTGATGCTCATGCTCGCCTTTGATGGCACCGGCGACTGGCATGCCGAGTCGCTGCCCGACTTGGGCATGTCGCTCGTGGTCGCGCCGGATCATCCTTTGGCGACCGGCACGGTGGATCAAGCCCGCCTGCGCAGCCACGTCGAGCTGGTCGTGCGCGACAGCGCGCCGGCCTTCAAAGAGACGCCCCGCTCGGCCTGGTTTGGCAGCGAGCAGGTCGTCTACCTGCCCGACTTTCACAGCAAAGACGTCGCGATTCGCAGCGGCGCGGGCTACGGCTGGCTGCCAGATTGGCTCGCGGATCCTGGCCTGGCGTCGGAGGCGCTGGCGCGGGTGCCCTTCGCCGAGGGCAACCAATGGACGTACCACCCGCAGATCATCCATCGCCGGTCGGTGCCGTTGGGTCGGGCAGGGGACTTGTTCCTGACGGAGCTGCGCGCCGAGATCGCAGCGCAGCTGGATCCAGCGACTGACTCAGCGCCGGCGTGATCTGCGGACGCCTCTCACCGGTTCAGCCTCTCGGCGATGTATGGGTCCACACTGCGGGGACAAATACTTCGCTGCGATAGGCCGCGCTGTCACGCTCAGTCGGAGACCACTTCGACCGCAACCCAAGTATCGGTTTGGTCGGCGCTGATGTTGTCGGATGAGACCTTCTGATCAGCCTTGAAGGCCGTCTGCCAGCGGGTCAGGAGCGCTGCGATGACCGGGGCCTCGTTGTTGTTTTCGTAGGTGAAGGGATCGCCACCCAGCGCTTGAATATCGAAGCGCACGATCAGCCGGTCTGCGGATGATTCGTGCACGACGCCATGCGCTATCAGGCGTGCCGCGGGGCCCTTGGCCCATCGCGGGTGCAGCGGCGCGCTCTCATGCACCACATAGCTTGTCTCAAGACAGAACTCTCTCACGGCTTTTACGCTCATGAGCGCGCCCGACCGCGTATAGACCCAGCGGAAGATGACGTCCTTGCCTCGATTGATGCGCAGGGACTGCTTGCGCCAGCCGGCTTTGACCAGCCGCGCACGATGTGATGCTTCGAGCGCCGCGGCGTCGTCTGGGGATGCGCCGAGACTGTAATGTGAACGGCACCCAGACGAGAAAAGTACCTCGTGGTGCAGCGACTTCGCGGGCGAGACTGGGTAGACCGACGTCAGCGCGCCGCGCATGGTCACACCGGCGGTCTTCCAGAAGGCCGGTGGGGCGGCGGCCTCAGTCGCGATGTTCAACGTCGTGGTGCCGATGGCGACGTGTGCGGTGATTGCCAAGCGTGCGCCCTTGCGCGTCAGCACCACCGAGCCATGCCGCGGCTGCGCCACCCACCCCCGTTTGACAAGCAGGCGGGTCCATCGCTGGGTCACCTTGGCCGCGTCATCGGTTGCGTGCGTGGTCGCGACCACAACTAAGCTGCTGTTGTAATCGTCGCGGACCGCGCGCCAGATTTCGTCGGGCGCTGGCGCGATTGCCGCCGCATCCTCAAGGCCGGGCTTCATCTCGCCGCGTTCGGTTCCACGCCAGCGTTCTGCGCTCAACCGCAGGACCTTCGCGTCTTTGTGGGTGCCGATGACCACCAAATCATCTGCACGACGCAGCCACGCGATCTCTCGGTCGCCCTCACGCCCGCTATGCACGAGGGTCCATCCGTCGCAGCGCAGGCCTTTCGTCCACGTGTTGAGCATGCCGGTCAGGCGGCGCGGCACGGTCAGCACGGTGTAGTTCTGATGATTTTCTTCGATGGTCGCCTTCTCAAGGGGCAATGGCAGGCCGCGCCATGGGCTGCCATCGAGTTGCCATGTCGGATGGCTATCGGGCGCACGGCACTTCTTGAGGTCTACAGACGAGTGGGCCATTGCAGGCAGAAGCAGAACAAGGGCGAAGATTCGGATCACGGGACCTCGACGCTGCAGGAGAGAGGTTCAGGAGAGAGTCTCAGGAGAGAGCCTCAGGCGCACCGTCGTCAACCGGACCGATTCTTCATTCAAAGAAGCTGATGAAGCCATGCATTCGTTTTCGATTTTTCTGATGAAGCGATCGGCGTAGATTAGATCAATCCCCGGAGGTCCCTATGCGTCGATTCTGCCCCCTGATGCTCGCTGCGCTCGCCCTCTTGGCGTGTGATGACACGACAGACGCGGCGACCGAGGTGCCCCGCCAGACGGTGCGCGACGCGACGATGTCGATGATCGATGCGTTGGTCATGACCGACGCATCGGCGGGCGACGGGGGCTTGGCGGACGGGGGCGTGACCCTAGACGCGGGCGGTTCAGCCGACGCGGAGGCTGCGCTGGACATGAGCGATCCCAGTGACATGGGCCCCGACGTCAGCCGCCCGACGCCCACCGATGGGGGCCTGGTGTGTGGCGACTTCACGGCTCAGGCGGCCGGCAGCGTGCGCCCGGTCGACATCGTCTGGATCGTCGATGGCTCGCCGAGCATGGATGACGAGATCGCGATCATCGAGGCCAACCTCAACGCCTGGGCGGGCCGCATCGCCGCGTCGGGTCTGGACTATCGCGTGATCATCATCGGCGCCGATCGCGAGTACTGCAGCGATGGCCAGTGCTTCTTTGAGATCTGCCTGCCGCAGCCGCTCTCGGGCGCCGCGGGCTGCCCCGACACCGACAGCGATCGGTACCGGCACGTGCGCTCGGGCGTGCACAGCCGCAACGGGCTCGACGTCGCGGTGGCGACGGTCGACGAGTGGCGACCCTTCCTGCGGGCCAACGCGGCGCTGCACGTCATCATGGTCACCGACGACGATCAGGGGTGGGGCGTCGACGCCGACGAGTTCGCCGCGTTCCTCGACCAGCCCGGCTTTGGCGAGACCGTCACCTTCCACAGCGTCATCGACGAGATCGGGCGCCTACCCAACTGCGGGCTGTTTGGCGATCCGCCCTGTTCGTGTGGCGAGCGGCGCGGCGAGACCTACGTCGACTTGAGCGCGCGCACGGGCGGGGTGGTGCGGTCGATCTGCGACGCCGACTGGGATCCGATCTTTGGGGCGCTCGAGGGCGCCGTGGTCGAGGGGGCCGGCGTGCCCTGCGCCTTCGACCTGCCGCGCCTGCCCGAGGGGGTCGCGCTGGACACCGACCGGGTCAACGTCGACTTGGTGCGCGGCGGCATGGACGAGCCCCTCGACAACGTGGCCAGCCTCGAAGCGTGCGCGGGACAGCCCGGCTGGTACTACGACGACGCCGACGCGCCGACCCGGCTGCTATTGTGCCCGGCTGCCTGCGATGCGGGGGCGCAGGAGGTGCGGGTTGAGTACGGCTGC
>JBNMOZ010000488.1:0-5091 GCA_051276005.1 Bradymonadia bacterium
CGACGGCGTCGAGGGGCGGCGCGACCGGGCGGGCCTGCAGCGCTGCGAGCGGCGTCTGGGCCTTGCGCTGGGCCAGGTCGAGCCGCGTCTGGGCGACGATGGTGCCGAGGATGCTCACGCGGCCATCGCCGTGCTGCTGATCTTGTAGCCCAGGTACATGCGATAGGCGTCGCCGCTGTCGATGATCTTGCCTGCCTTGGCGATGCCGCTCTCGATGTCGCCGACCTTGCCCGCGACATACAGCGCGGCGCCCGCGTTGAGCAGCGTGTGATCCCGCGCCGGGCCGTGCTCTTCGCCCTGCAACAGATCGAGGAAGCGCTGCGCGTTCGCCGAGACGCCGCCGCCCGCCATCTTGGCGAAGGGGGCGCGCTTGAGGCGATAGTCTTCGGGCACGATGACGCCGTCGTAGATCGAGCCGTCGTCGTTGAGCTCCCAAAATCGGGTGCTGCCGGCGAGGCTGATCTCGTCGAGGCCGTCCTCGCCATGCACCACCATCGCGCGCCGCGTGCCCAGCTCGCGCAGGGCCTTGAGCATGAGCGGCGCGAAGGTTGGATCGCTGACGCCGATCAGCTGGTGGGTGGGGGTCGCGGGGTTGCAGATGGGGCCGAGCAGGTTGAACACGGTGCGAAAGCCCAGCGCCTTTCGGATCGAGCCCAGCGGCCCGAGCGCGGGGTGATGGCGGCGCGCGTTGAGGAAGACGATCTTGCTGCGCAACATCAGGGCCTGAGCCTGGGCGGGCTCCAACTCGATGTTGACGCCCAGATGCTCGAGCACGTCCATGCTCCCGCATTTACCGGAGCTGGCGCGGTTGCCGTGCTTGGCCACCTGCACGCCGCCGGCCGCACAGATGAGCGCCGCGAGCGTTGATGTGTTCAGCGTGGGCAGCCCCGAACCGCCGGTGCCGCAGGTGTCGAGCACGCGCCCGGTGTGGTTGATCAGGTGGGCATGGCGGCGCATGGTCGACGCGAAGCCGGTGACCTCGTTGACCGAGAGCCCCTTCGACGCGAGCGCGGTGAGGACGCCGGCCGATCGAACCGGGCCGAGCTTGCCGACGAGCAGCATGTCCATGCAGTCCTCGGCGTCGGTGCGCGACAGATCGTGGCCGCCGAGCAGCTGGTGCATGACGGAGGCGTAGGCGGTCACGTCATCTCCAAAAAGGTGCGGAGCATTTGCGCGCCGTCGGGCGTCGCGAAGCTCTCGGGGTGAAACTGAATGCCATGCAGTGAGCGGCGGCGATGCGCCAGGCCCATGATGACGCCGTCGGCCGTCTGCGCGGTGATCCGCAGGTCAGACGGCAGCGACCGGGGCTCGACGGTCAGCGAATGGTAGCGCATCACGTCGATGGTCGGGGGCAGGCCAGCGAAGACGCTCGTGCCGTCATGGGCGATGCGGCTGATCTTGCCGTGCACGATGGCCGGGGCCTCAACCACGCGCCCACCCAGGTGATAGGCGATGCCCTGATGGCCCAAGCAGACCCCCAAGAGGGGCACCGTCGCGCAGGCGATGAGGTCGGCGCAGACCCCGAAATCGCTGGCGTTGGCCGGGTTGCCGGGCCCGGGCGACACGATGATATGCGTCGCGCCAAAGCTGGGCAGGTCGGCGGCGGCGAACGCGTCGTTGCGGCGCACGCTGACCTTGGCGCCCATCGCGCCCACCAGCTGTTCGAGGTTGAAGGTGAACGAGTCGTAGTTGTCGACGAGCAGCACGTGCACGTCGTTCATGGCCGAGCTCATCGGGTCTCCTGACGGGCCAGCGTCAGCGCGACGGCGGTCAGCGCCGAGCGCACCTTCTGGGCACACTCGGCGTCTTCGGTGGCTGGATCAGAGTCGTAGACGATGCCGGCGCCGGCTTGGGCGTGCACCTGTTCGGCCTCGACGACCAGCGACCGGATCGCGATGCACGTGTCCATGTTGCCCGCGAAGTCGAAGTAGCCCACGGCGCCCGCATACAGCCCGCGCCGATGGGGTTCGAGCTCGGCCAAGAGCGTGCACGCGCGGATCTTCGGCGCGCCGCTGACCGTGCCGGCCGGGAAGCACGCGCGAAACGCATCGAAGGCGGTGGCGCCGGCGCGCAGGGTGCCGCGCACGTCGGTGACGATGTGCATCACCGCGGCGTAGCGCTCGATATGCAGCGGATCTTCGACGCGCACGCTGCCGTACTCGGCCACGCGCCCCACGTCGTTGCGGCCCAGATCGACGAGCATGCGGTGCTCGGCCAGCTCCTTGGGATCGGCCAGCAGCTCGGCGGCCAGCGCGCGATCTTCAATGTCGTCGGCGCCCCTGCGGCGGGTGCCGGCGATGGGGCGCACCAGCACTTCGCCGTCCTCGACGCGCACGAGCACCTCAGGCGAGGCGCCCACGACGGCGACGTCGGGGAAGCGCAGCAGGAACATGTAGGGCGACGGGTTGAGCGCGCGCAGCGATCGGTACAGCTCGAGCGGGTCGACCTGCGCGACCACGCTGAAGCGTTGGCTGGGCACCACCTGGAACACTTCGCCCGCGACGATCGCCTCTTTGGCGCGCCGGACGGCGTCCTGGAACTCGGCCGAGTCGCGATGCCGAATCAGGGCGAGATCGGCGACGCTCGCGTCGGGTTGAATCCACGCTTGGGCGGGCTCGGCGGGCGTCATGACCCGCTCGATGAGCGCGCGCAAGCGGTCGCTGGCGGCGTCATGGGCGGCGCCGCGATCACCGTCGAGTCGGGCGTGCACGATGCAGATCAGGCGATGCGCGACGTGGTCGTAGACCAGCAGCTCTTCGGCGATCTGCAGGAACGCCATGGGCAGCGCGTCGACCCGCTTTGCCGGCAGGGGGATGTCTTCGAAGCAGGCGGCGCAGTCGAAGCTGAGGTAGCCGACGGCGCCCCCCGAGAAGCGGGGCAGGCCCTCCGGCACCCAGACGCGGTACTTCGCCAGCTCGGCTTCGAGCACGGTCAGCGGATCGGTCGCCGCGAAGCGCTCCACCGCCGACCCGCGGCGCACCTCGGCCTCGCCATCGTCGAAGCGCACATACCCCGCCGCTGACAAGCCGATGAACGAGTAGCGGCCCATCATCTCGCCGCCCTCGACGCTCTCGAGCAAGAACACCCCACCCAGGCGGCGATACAGCCCGACGGGCGTCTCGCCGTCGACGATGACGGCGGTGCTCAAGGCGACATGGGTGTGATCGCCGGCGTGCGCCTCACAGGCCTCGCGTGAGGGTTTGATTCGAATCATTTCAAAGCCTTGGGCGTGCGCGGATCGTCGAGCCCCAGATCGACGAGGATCTCGAAGGCGCGCTCAAAGCCGCCCGCGCCATACTTGAGCTGACGGGCGCCCCGGTTGACCGTGCTGACGCCCGCGCCCACCAGATCGCGCACCGAGCGTTGGCTCTCGCCCGCGACGAGGTGGCAGACGATGGCCCAGCGCTCGGTGAGCAGGCCGCGCTCGGAGTCGGTGAGCAGGTCTTCGAAGAGCCGCGCCAGATCTGCCTCATTCATCGCGGCGATGACGCACAGCAGGTCGGTGGGCAGGGTGGGGCGATCGGTCATTGGGGCATCCGCGGGCTGCAACGCTGTTCTAGTACGCTGAAACGTTAAGCGGTGTCAACCGGTCGGATCGACTCGGCGCGGTCGGGGATCGAGGGGTGCGCGGTCGGGGATCGACGCGCGCCGGGATGCCGGGCTGGGCCGGCTGAATGCGGCTGCTCGAGATCAGTAGGACTGCTCGAAGTCATACTGGTGCTGCACGCGGCGCATGCGTTTGCGCTGGGTCTTCCACTTCTTGGGCGCCAGGTTCTTCGCGTCACTGATGTTCGACTTCTCGAGCTTCTTGAGCGACGGCGCGTTGTAGCGCGCCGAGTTGCTGTTGAGCCACGTCGCGTTGTCCTGAAGCATGCGGCGGGCCTTGTCGAGGTCGCCCTGGTCGCGGGCCACGACGGCCTTGCGGTTGGTCTCGTTGGAGACGAGCTGCACCGCCCGCACCATCACATCGCGGTCGAAGTTGCTCTCGGCTTCGGCGGCGGTGGCCACAAAGCGCACGCGGGTCGAGGCGGACAAGGTGTCGGTGTTCTGCGTCTCGAGGTTGCG
The DNA here is from genome assembly GCA_051276005.1 of Bradymonadia bacterium. GTDB lineage: Bacteria > Myxococcota_A > Bradymonadia > UBA7976 > UBA1532 > JBNMOZ01. The sequence continues at coordinate 4,066 of JBNMOZ010000488.1, forward strand.
GTAGCGCACGGTGGCCTCGCAGACGGGCCGATCGCCGCCGGTCTCGCCGGGGGGCAGCTCAATTTCGAGCAGGATCGACTTCTCGTGGTTGCTGATCAGCTGGTTGATGCGCGCGCTGATCTTCTGACCGACGATGTCGGCGTCGCGGCCCAGCACCCGGATGGGCCGGATGCCGTCGGCGCAGACGATTTGCACGTCCACGTCCTGGGCGACCACGGCCATCACGTCGCCAAACTCCAGGTCGAATGACTTCTTGAGGTCTTGCGGGCGCTCGATGAACAGGTGGTTGCCGTCCGAGGCGCTCGCGAGGCTCTGCATCAGGTCTTCGTTATAGTCCGACCCCAGGCCCAGCGTGGTGACCGTCATGCCCTGGCGGCTCAAGCCGGCGCCCAGGTTTTGCAGGTCGCCGGGCGCGCTGGGGCCCACGTTGGCCAGGCCGTCCGAGAGCAGCACCAGGCGGTTGACCCGGTTGCGATCCAAGAACTTGCGCAGCTCGTCGGCGCCCTTGCTGACGCCGGCAAACAGGGCGGTGTTGCCCCCCGGGGCGACGCGGCGGATCGCGTCGATGATCAGCTTCTTGTCGGCGGCCTTGGTGGCCGGCACGACCACGCGCACCGTGTTGTCGTAGGTGACGACCGACACGATGTCGTTGGGGTCGAGGCGCTGCACGGCCATGATCGCCGCCTCACGCGCCTTTTGGATCTTTTGGCCGCTCATCGAGCCCGACTTGTCGAGCACGATGGCCACGTTGATCGGCACGCGGTCGCTGGCGCTCTCGCGCTCAAAGCCCGTCATGCCCACCTTGAGCCAGGCTTTATGCTTTTGGTTGGCCTGCAACACGGGCGAGCCGAGCCGCATGTCGAGCTTGACCTGCTTGGCCTGGGCGAGGCCCGTCATGCTGACGAGCGCGAGAGTGAGTGCAAAGAGACGCATCGGTGTTCACCTCGGATGATGTGAGAGTGAGCCTATCGATACCCGAGGCGCGGGTGGTCTGCGGGCGGTGAGCCGATTGTAAAACGAATGTCT
>JBNMOZ010000489.1:0-5086 GCA_051276005.1 Bradymonadia bacterium
GCGATCCTGGGGGAGCAGGCCGACGCCACGGCGCGGGCCGATCTGACGCGGGCGCTGTGCCTCGATCAGCCGCTGCTGGTGCAATACAACGACTGCTTCTGGGACTCGGTGCTCGACGGCTCCATGGGCATGACCTTCGACGTCAAGCCCGAGCCGGTCATCGATTCATTGCTGGCGAACTTCCCAGCGACGCTGGAGTTGGCGTGCGCGGGCATGGTGGTGGCGTTGCTCATCGCGTTCCCGCTGGGGCTCATCGCGGCCTTGCGACAAGGGCGGCCGGCCGATCATCTGGCGACTGCCTTTGCGATGCTGGGGGTGGCGATCCCCACCTTCTGGTTGGGGCCGATGCTGCTGCTGGCGTTCACAGTGTCGGTGAGTTGGCTGCCCAGCCCGGCGAGGACGGATGCGCCTTTGGCGGCTTTGGTCCTGCCCGCGCTCACCTTGGGCACGGCGTTGGCCGGCAAGCTGACGCGCATGATCCGGTCGAGCGTGCTCGAGGTCGCGCGCGATGACTACGTGGTCACGGCGCGGGCGAAGGGCCTCTCCGAGCGCGTGATCGTGATTCGCCACGTGCTGCGCAACGCGATGATCCCGGTGGTCACGGTGATGGGCATTCAAATTGGCGCGCTGCTGACCGGGGCCATCATCACCGAGAAGATCTTCGCGCGGCCCGGCGTGGGCACCTTGCTGCTGGAGTCGATTCAGCAACGCGATTATCCCATCGTGCAGGGCACGGTGCTGCTCATCGCGACGACGTATGTGACGGTGAACCTGCTGGTCGACATGCTCTACGCCTTCATCGATCCGCGCGTCCGGCTCGACGCGTGACGGTGCGCCTGCCCTATCTGATCGGCGGCGGCGCGCTGCTGGGTCTGGTGATCACGGCCATCTTCGCGCCGTGGATCGCGCCCTACGCCCCCACCCAGATCAACCTGGTCAACGAGCTGGCGGGCCCCAGCGGCGCGCATTGGTTCGGCACCGACGAGAACGGCGCCGACGTGCTCACCCAGGTCATCTACGGCGCCCGCGTGGCGGCGATGGTGGGCCTGGGCACGGTGTCGATCTGTGCGTCGGTGGGCATCATCGTGGGCGCGATCAGCGGCTATTTCGGCGGGCTGGTCGACGAGATCTTGATGCGCATCATCGACGTGCTCATGGCGTTCCCAGGCATCTTGCTGGCCATCCTGCTCATCGCGATCACCCGCGAGCCCTCGGTCACTTCGGTCATTTTGGCGCTGAGCCTGACGGGCTGGGCGGGCTATGCGCGCTTGGTGCGTGGCCAAGTCTTGTCTTTGCGATCAAGACCTTTCATCACCGCGGCGCGGGCGATGGGCGCGCCGGCGTGGTGGATCATCGGTCGCCACCTGATCCCCAACGCGATGGCGCCGGTCATCGTGCAGGCCACCTTCGGCATCGCGGGCGCGATCTTGGCCGAGGCGGGGTTGTCGTTCCTGGGGTTGGGGCCCGACGGCGTGCCGTCTTGGGGGGCGCTGCTCGATCAGGGCGCGCGCTACTTCCTCATCTCGGGGCACCTGGCGATCTTCCCAGGGCTCGCGATCATGGTCTGCGTGCTGGGCATCAACCTGCTGGGCGACGCGCTGCGCGATCGGTTCGACCCACGCGACCACCGCGAGTAGCGATCAGAACCCCACGCGCAGCCACAGCCCCACCTGGGCCATCGGCGGCGGGATCGACACCTCACCGCCTTCGCCATCCGGGAACGTGCCGCTGAACCGGAACTCCCCACCCTTCTCGCCATACAACACCGCCACATACGGCTCGACGAACAGGCGCCGCCGCACGGCGTGGCTGATGTTGATGCGCGCGACGCCGGTGCCATCCGACAGGTTGTTCACGCTGGTGAGCACGAACGACGTCGCGTCCCACCCGCCGGGGTTGGCGAGCACGGCGTACGCGGCCAGATAGTGGCGCCCGGCGTAGAACGGCTGGAAGTCGCCTTGGGCGATCAGCCAGGGGTAGAGGTCGTTGCTGGCGTAGCCCGCGTCGTTGAACAGGTACTCGGCGCCGAGCACGAACAGGTCGTTGTCGCCGTAGCTGATCGGCCACTCGACCCCGCCGACGGCCTGCACAATCCAGTCGTCGTCGCGGTCTTCGGCGCGGGGCAGCGTGAGGGTCGCCAGGTTGAAGTCGCCCACCCAGCGCCGGGGTTCGCCGCCGCGGGAGACCAGCGCCTCGCCATAGACGTCGAAGGGACCGAGCCCGGCTGACAGGTCGGCGCCTAGCAGCAGAGGGCGGTTCGCGCGGACGCTGGCGATGAGGCTCGCTTCGACGCCGTCGCCCGCCATCTGCAATCGCGCGGCGCCGCCCACTTGACCGATGGTGTTTGTCTCGTCGATTTGCCCAACAACGGTGAGGCTGCCGTTGAGGGCGTCGATGGGCATCTCGGCGCGCAAAATGGGCACGCCGGTGCGCAGGTCGACGGGCGCCAGCGGATCGAGGCGCTGCCGATTGAGCACGTCGGTGGGGTTCCAGACGCGCCCCGTGCCCCAGCGAACGCGCTGCGCGCCCAGCGTGAAGAAGGCGCGCCGGTCGACATCGAACCGCAACCAAAGCTCGTTGAGGCTCGCGTCGTTGCTGGCTTGATTGAGCAGCGCCGCGGCGCCGTCGGCGTCGGCGGTCACCGTGGGATCGTAGGCGAACCGGGCGCTGGCGTAGGCGCGCACCCGATCGAGCGGCCGCGCGTCGAGGTACACGTCGAGCAGGTTGGGCATGGCGAGCGGCTGATCGGCCGCGTCGGTCTCGGCGAATACGCTGGCGTCGAGGCGCAGCCACAACCGACCGCCAATGGTCAGCGGATCCAGGTCGACTTTGATGGTCCTAGAGGGCGTCTCTGGGGGCGCCTCGGGGGGCGCCTCGGGGGGCGTCGGGTTGCCGAAGACGGCGTCATCGCGGCTGACGGGCGGCGCGCTTGATGGCGCCTCAGGCTTGAGCGCGGCCGGGGCGCCGAACATCTCGGCTTCACGATCGGCAGCGTCGGGCGCCGGTTGCGCCATCGCGGCGCCTGCGCAGGCCAGCACCCCGCAGGCCCAGCGCGTCACCACGGCGGCTCAGCGAAGGCTTCGGCGAGGGTGTCGATGACATGCCGAATCTTCGAGGCGAGCAGATGGCGCGCGGGATAGACCGCGAACACCTTGCGGTCGACGTTGCCCCACTCGGGCAGCACGTGCACCAGACGGCCCGCCTCGATGTCGTCTTTGACGAACCAAGACGGCATCATCGTGACGCCCAGCCCTGCCCGCGCCACGTCGACCATCGCGGCGCCCGAGTCGGCCTCGATGCGCGGGTTCACGCTCACTTCGGTGACCTTCTTGCCCGACTGCAAGCGCACGCGGTTGACCGGCCCCATGCGGCTGTAGACGATCCAGCGGTGGTCCTTGAGCTCTTCGACGCGGGTCGGCGTGCCGTGCTCAGCCAAGTAGGCGGGCGAGGCGACGACCTTGCCGTTGACCGGTCCCAGGGCGCGGGCCACGAGGCTGGAGTCGGGCAGTCGGCCAATGCGAATCGCCAGGTCGATGCCGTTGGCGACCAAATCGACCTCGTTGTCTTGAAACACCAGCCGCAGATCGAGCCGGGGCCAGGCCTCGACGATCTTGATCAGGTGCGGCAGCACGAAGCGGCGCCCGAAGTCGACGGGCATCGTCATGCGCAACGTGCCCAACATCTCGCCCTGCACGTTGCGCGCGCGGCGCACAGCCTCGTCGGCTTCGGCGAGGATCGACTTGACCGAGGCGTAGAACTCTTCGCCCGCCTCAGTCAGGTGCAGAGTGCGGGTGGTGCGGTTGAGCAGGCGCACGTTGAGGTGGTCTTCGAGCACGCCCACATGACGGCTGACGGCGCTCTTGGCCACCCCCAGCGAGCGCGCCGCGCCCGAGAAGCTGCCCACCTCGACGACGCGCGCAAACACCGCCATACGGTGCAGATGATCCATCACGTTGGCGTTTGCCATGAGCGGTCCCCGTCAGCGGTGAAGGTCAAAAGGACAGCTCGATCCAGGCGCCCCGGTCGGCCGGCCCCCGGCAGGCGAAGGCGCGCCGATCCGCGGGCTGGGCGATGAACACCGCGTTGGTGGCCGTGCCCTGCTCGTCCTCGTGATAGCGGTTGATGCTCAGCACGCCGTCGCTGCGATCGGCGAAGAGCGTCTTGATGCTCTCCACGGTGTGCCCGCCCTGGGCCGTGACCGCCTCGAGTCGCGCGTACCGGGCGTGGCTGCTGTCGCTGCCCGGCTCGCCCTGCACGGCGATGTGCTGGGGCATGAGGCAGTGATTCGTCTGGCAGAGCGCGGCGTCTTGGGCCTCGCGGCGAAACACCTGATCGGCGCTGGCCTCGAGGGCGATCTGGGTGTTCTCGTCGACCAGCCAGTAGGTGTGGGCGCCAGCGCGGGGTGCGTCGGACAGCCAGTCGGCGGCGGTCTGCGCGTCGGGCGCATGCAGCGCGCGATGCAGCAGCGCCAAATATCCCACCCCCGGCCGGCTGCCCCAGGTCTTCACGTTGGTGGTGCCGACCGACACGCCATGCTCGTTGATGCCCACCAAGCTCAAGCAGCCCGCGCAGGTCACGCTCCAGGTCTGCGGCGCGTTGATCGGCGTGCGCTTGACGCCCACGACGAAGGCCACGTCGCTGGCGTTGAGATCCCAGGTCTGGCCCGCCAGCGGCTCTCCATCAGCCGTCAACGTGCCCGGCAATACCAGCGAGCTGCAGCCCTCGGCGTCGGTGGGCGGCGACTTGGCCTGCGGCTGACCCGCGAGGATCAAGGCGTCGCGCATGTCGGTCATGTTGGTGATCGTATACAGCTCGACCGGGTCGACGCCGGCGCCTGCCGCGATGCCGCGATGCTCGGCGATGCTGTCGGGATCCCAGCGCTCGGTCAGCGCCATGCTCTCGGCGCCGACGCCCAGCAGGCCATCGGCGCCCTGCGCGCGGCCGCGGTCGCGGGTGTATTGATCAACAGCGGCAAAGCGAACCTGCATGAACTCTTGGATCAGGTCGCGCCAATGCTCGCCCTGGGCTTGCCCCATCTGTTGGGGGGTGCCGGCGACGTGGAGGGTGTTGAGCTCGATCATGCGCC
>JBNMOZ010000490.1:0-5082 GCA_051276005.1 Bradymonadia bacterium
CCAGCCCAGCAACAGGCCCGGCATGCCCAAGGCCTGCTTCGACCAGCGATAGAAGCTGAACGTGTCGACGTGGGTCGCGATCAGCCCGTCTTTGAACGTAAAGCGGGCGTCGATGATGTTGTGCACCGTCCGACCGGTCTTGCTGAAGGTGTACCAGGCCTCCCAATGGGCGCTGCCCTCGGTGTCGTTGGCCTGCACCGCGCTGTGCTCGACGCGCAGATCCTTCGCCTGACTCGTCAGCATGCGCCACATCGCGCCCGGCTCGCCGTCCTTGAGACCCGGGAAGGCCGGATCGCTGAACGTGGCGCCGGGCGCATAGGCGGTCGACATCGCGGCGCCGTCACTGCGCGCGAACGCCGCGTAGAAGTCTTCGATCAGTTGAGTGTTGGCGTGCTGCGCGTCGGGATGCTGGCTGTCAGACATGAGACCTCGCGGGTGGGTGACCAGAGTCAAGCTGCCCCGGTATTGCACGCTACCGATTGAGCCACCAGAGGCTCGCGTTGAGCACCGTCGCGAAGCTGACCCACAGGGCGTAGGGCACGAGCATCCACCCGGCGGCGCGGTCGATGGGCCAGAAGCGTTTGATGGTCCAGCCGATCGCGGCGAGCATCGCGATGATGACGCCCAGCGCGACGAGCAGCATGCCAGCGCCGAAGAACACAGGCGTCCACAGCGCGTTGAGGACCAGTTGCAGCCCAAAGGCGATGAGCGCGCCCCGCACCGCAGCGACGGGTGCTTCGCCGCGGGCGCCCTTGCGCCAGACGCGCCAGGCGGCGACGCCCATCAAGGTGTAGAGCGTCACCCAGACCGGCCCGAAGATCCAACCGGGCGGGTTGAACGGGGGCTTGATCAGCTCGAGGTACCACGAGCCTTGGCCGGTGTTGGTGGTCAACGCGCCCAGGGCGCCGGCTGCCTGGCAGAGCAGGATCAGACCGATGAGGGCGCCGGCTTGCTTGCCGGTCGAAGGGCTGTCAGTTGTCTTCATGCTGTGTCTCCAGAACCGCGGGTTTGCCACTCGGGCGCCAGCAGGCTGTAGACCGCGACGTCCCAGAAGGCCCCGTCCAGCTGCATCCCGCTGCGCTCGGTGCCCTCGAGCATGAAGCCATGGCGCTCGGCCACGGCTCGGCTCGATACGTTGTCGACGCGGGTCTTGATCACCAGCCGGTGCAGGCCGCGCTCGTTGACCAAGTAGTCGATCATCGCCGCGCAGGCGCGCGTCATCAGGCCCATGCCGGTGGCGTCTGCGGCGAGCCAGTAGCCAATCTCGGCGCTTCTGGATGCCGAATTCAGCGTGTGGCAATCAATGCAGCCCACCAGCCGGTCGCCCAGCCAGATGCCACAACACAGCCCCGTGCCCTTGGCCCAAGCGTCGAGCTGCGATTGAACGAAGGCCGCCCCATGTGCCACCTCGGTGCTCGGGGCCACCCAGGGGAACCACGCGCCGAGGTGGACGCGGTTCGAGTCGACCGCCTGGAAGAGCGCCGGCGCGTGGTGCAGTTCAAGCAAGGCCAGAGACGCGTTGGGCGCGATCGAGTGACGGAACATCGCTTGCTACTCCCGCTTGCCAATCGAAGTGTCGCGCTGCAAATTCGCGCGGCGTGGTAAACAGACCGGCGCAGCGCGGCAATTTATCCGCGGTGGCCGAGGCATGACACCGCAGTCTACCGCACCGAGGATCAGCATGGCTTCCCAAGAGCACCAAGAACGACCCAACCCATTCTTCGTGGCGTGGGGGCGCCTGGTCGTACGACGCCGGTGGCTGTTCCTCGTGATCACGCTGATCACCGCGGGCATCTCGCTGGGGCTCGTCATCAAGAAGACGCGCGTCGACACCAGCATCGAAGCGTTCATCGCCCAAGACTCCGACACCCAGCGCCTGCTCGAAGAGTATCGCGACGACTTCGGGCGCGACGCGGCCTTCATCGTGCTCATCGAGGGCGACGTGTTCTCGATGCCCTACCTATCGAAGCTGCGCAGCCTGCATGCCGAGCTGGCCACCCTCGACATGGACGTGGCCAGCCTCGGGCAGCGCAAGACCGAGCGCCAAGAGCGCATGGCCACGCCGGCCGCCGCGCTCAAGAGTGAGGCCGCCCCCGACGATCCGTTCGCGAGCGACGACTTCGGTGGCTTCGATACACCCGCCGCCGACGACGGCTGGGGCGAAGAGGCCGGCGGCAGCATCGTCGACGAGATCACGTCGCTGGTGAACGTGCGCCAGACCCGGGGCACGCCCGACGGCATCGAGGTGGGCGAGCTGCTCGATCCTTGGCCCGCCGAAGCCGACCTGCCTGCGCTCAAGGCACAGGTGCTCAGCGACACGTTCTTGGTGGGTCAGGTCATCGGCAAGAAGGCGCACCACTCCGTCATCCTCGTGCGCAGCCAGTTCATGTCCGAGCCCGACTCGATCAAGGTCAACCGCAAAATCGCGGGCATCGCGAAGACCTATAACTCGCCCGAGTTTCGCACGATGGTCACCGGCATGCCGGCGCTCAACGACGGGCTCAACGCCCTCATCATGGGCGACCTGTTCAAGATGCTCGCGCTGTCGGTGGTCTTGATGATCATCGTGCTGGCCTGGATGTTCCGACACGTCGTGGGTGTGCTTGTCCCGCTCATTGTCGTGGGCATGTCTGCGATAAACACCTTCGGCATGATGGCGCTGCTCGACGCGCCGTTCACGATGCTCACCAACATCCTGCCGGCCTTCCTCTTCTGCGTCGGGTTAGGCGACTCGGTGCACCTGATATCGGTGTATCGCGACGCCCGCAATCGGGGGCTGGAGAACGAGGCCGCCGTGGTTCACGCGGTCAGCACGACGGGCCTGCCGGTCTTCTACACCTCGCTGACCACGATGGTCGGCCTCGCGAGCTTTCAGTTCGCGAGCCTGGGCGCGATTCAAGACATGGGCGTCGCGGGCGCGTTCGGCGTCTTCATGGCGTTCATCCACTCGATGGTGCTGCTGCCGATCGCGCTGACGTTCGTGAAGAAGAGTCGCTTCGGCCTGCGCGGCGACGGCGGCCCGGATCGACTCGACGGGTTCTTGGCCTGGTGCAGCCAACGGTCCGGCATCGCGGGCGACAGTGGGGTCGGGCCCGCCCCGGCCGGCTTCAAAGGCCGCCGCAATCGCACGCTGGTCGTGGGCGTGGCGCTCATCATCGTCGCGGGCATCGGCGTCTCGCAGCTGCGCGTCTGGCACAACCCGCTCAGCTGGATCCCCGAGGGCGAGCCGACCCGTGAAGACATCTTGATGATGGACGCCGAGATCGGCGGCACCAACAACCTGCAGCTGCTCATCGACGCCCCCAAGGGCGAGGGCATCGGCAACAAGCCGCTGCTCGACGGCCTGGACAAGCTGCGAGAGCACATCATGGCCTATCGCGATGTGGACGTCGGGCAGGTGGTCGGCAACAGCGTCAGCATGGTCGAGGTGGTCAAAGAGACCAACCGCGCGCTGCGGGGGGGCGACGCCGCGCAGTACGTCATCCCCGACACCGAGCAGGGCGTCGACAACGCGGTGCAGATGTTCGAGTTCTCCGGCGCCGATCAGCTGCGCCGGCTCGTAACCAACGACCTGTCGCGCAGTCAAATGACTTTGCGAATCAAATGGTTGGAGGCGATGAGCTATGTGCCGCTGACGAAGCATGTGGCCGAGGGCATCGCGCTGTATGTGCCCGATGGCGCCCGGGTTCAGGCGACCGGCAGCGTCTACACGCTGGTCAGCACGGTGCGCAGCATCATCGGCGACCTGTTGCGCAGCTTCGCGGTCGCGTTGGGCGTCATCACGCTGATCATGATGTTCTTGTTGCGCAGCCTGAAGTTGGGCCTGATCGCCATGGTGCCCAACCTGATGCCGATCTGCTTCATCCTGGGGTTGATGGGCTTCACCGGCATCCCCATCGACATGAACAACCTGCTCATCGCATCCATCGCCATCGGCATCGCGGTCGATGACACAATCCACTTCCTGCACCACTTCAGGATCCACTTCGACGCGCATAAGAACGTCGAGTTGGCCATCGCCGCGTCGATGCGCCACTCCGGGCGCGCGATGTCGAGCACCACCGTGATCCTGATGGTCGGATTTTTCGCCTATATGGCCGCGTCGATGGAGAACATCGTACGCTTCGGCATGTTGGTCGGCATGACCGCGCTCATGGCGCTGCTCATCGACCTGATCATCGCCCCAGCGTTGCTGCGCTTGTTCTACGCGCGGCCCGCCCAGCCCGAGGAGCTGCCCCATGCGTCTTGATTGCTTACGACTGACGACCGCCCTGATGGCACTGATCGCCCTGTTCGCGACGCCCGCGGTGGCGCAGATCAGCCCGTCCGAGACCGATCCGGGCACGATCATGAAGGCCGTGCAAGACCGCCCCACCGGCGACAAGGTCAAGGGCAAGATGGTGCTGACCATCACCGACGCCGCCGGCCGCGAGCGCACCCGCGCCGTCGAGATGCGCGGGATGGAGTTCGCCGAGGGCAGCCGCCAGATCATGATCTTCAGCGATCCGGCCGACGTGAAGGGCACCGGCCTGCTGTCGGTAGACTACGACGATGGCGCCAAAGAAGACGATCAGTGGCTGTATCTGCCGAGCCTGCACAAGTCGACGCGCATCTCGAGCGGCAACAAGGCCGGCTCGTTCATGGGCACCGCGTTCAGCTACGCCGACATGACCGAGCAGGATCCGACCCACTGGGAGTACACGCTGCTCAAGCCGTCGGTGCAGATCGACGGCGAGGATTGCTGGCTGATCGAGGCGCGGCCCAAGACCAAGAAAGCCAAGCAAGAGACCGGCTACCTCAAGACGCAGCTGCTGGTCAGCAAGTCGAAGCTGATGCCCCTGCGCACCAAGGCCTGGGTGCGCGCCGGCAAGAAGATCAAGCTGATCGCCGTCGAAGACATCAAGAAGATCGGCGACGTCTGGGTGGCCCATACGCTCAAAGCAAAGGTCATGCGGGGCAAGAAGCTCGACCTGGGCACGGTGATCCAGCTCAAGGATCTCACCCATCACAACGCCGACGTGACGGCGGAGCTGTTCACGCAACGGCAGCTCGAAACCGGACTGTGATCCGCTTTGCGTTCGG
>JBNMOZ010000491.1:0-5081 GCA_051276005.1 Bradymonadia bacterium
CAGCCAATACCTGATGCAGCAATGCGTGCTGGGTCGACGGGCGGTCACCACCAGCGGGGCCTACTCCATCGACCTCAACTTCGACGGGCACATCCGCGTGCCGCTCGATGGGACGCTCTGGGACTGCGGACACGCCTTCCTGGGCTCGGCCTTCGGTCATCGCTGCCGCATCGGCACGGGCTTCTATTTGGCGAGCGGCCGCATGGTGCCCAACGACTACTTCTTGATCCGCGATCCCGACATGGTGCTCAGCACCCTGCCCGAGGGCATGGGGCCGGGGCCGATCATTGTCGACGGCCGCGGGTTGCGCATGCCGACACCGCGCTCGATCCCCGCGTCGATCCCCGCGTCGATCCCCGCGTCGATCCCCGCGTTGCTCCCCGCGTCGATCCCGGCCGATCCACCGTCGCCGCCGCATAACAGCTGAGAACGACTGAGCGCGCTGGCGCATGACCCGCCGACGGTGGCACTCTGCCGGCCTGTTTGGGCGCTTCTCAAGGAGGCCGAGTGGTCGATCGCTGGCTGGATCACGTCGTGCTGTGCGTACAGCGTTATATCCATCGCCACGGTCATCGAATGGTGCAGGCCAGCGGCACCCTCAATCAGCTCTTCGTCAGCCTCAATGAGGCCCGCGCGCTGCTGGGCACCGCGCCGGCGCATCCCACGACCGCGCCGGCGGCGCTTGGGTTGCCCGATCCGCTCACCCTCGAAGATCGCATCGCGGGCAGCCTCGCCAGCCTGCAAGCCGCATCGGCCGACGGGCCCATCGCTCGCCTGAAGTCGCAGTTTGGACTCACGACACGACAGGTTCGCCTGCTCATGGCGGCGGCCGCGCCGGTGCTCAGCGTCGATATCTCGCGGCTGTACCCGTTCGCCTGGGCCGACTTCGCCGTCAAGCTGCCGTCGGCGGGCTTCTTGGCCGAGCTGGTCGGCGATGAGCCGGGCGATCGATCCGCCATCACCGAGTTCGGTCCGCAGGCGCCGCTGGTGCGCTACAAGCTGATCGAGCTGCGCGATAACTCCGCGTGGGGCAGCCCCAGCCCGCAGCTGCACAAGGGCGTCGTGCTGCCCGACTCGGTGGCCGCGCTGTTGATGGGCGCCGAGCCCGCGCTGGGCGAGGTCGGGCATCTCGAGCCGGCCGACGTGGCGCTCCCGCTCAGCCAGCTCTTCATCGCAGATCAGACCCTCGAGACCCTGCGCGGCACGCTCAAAGGCGCGATCACCGTTGGACGCCCTCGACCGCTGCTCATCGGCGGGCGCAGCTCGGGCCGGCGCACCATGGTCGCGACGTTGGCGGCCGAGCATGGCTGGGGGGTGCTCACCGTCGATCTCGCCCAGATCATCACCAACGTCGAGACGGTCTTCGACAAGCTCGCCGAAGCCAGCCGCGAGGCGTTGTTGCGCCGCGCCGTCCTGCTGCTGCGGGCCGACAGCGCGGTGCACGACCGTGAAAACTGGGACAAGATCGGCGCGCGCCTCGGGGCGCAGATCGATCGTCATCGTGGCCCGGTGGTCTTGACGTCGAATCAGCCGACTGCAGCGCTCAGCCGGGTGGTTGGCGGCATCTTCGACATCCCCGTCCAGTCGCCGTCGACGGCCGAGCAGCGCGACCTGTGGCGCCAGGCTCTGGGCGCCGACAGCGCGCTCGCCGAGCGCCTCGCGACCCGCTTTACCGTCAGCCCTGGCATGGTCTACGGGGCCGTCCGCGACGCCCGCTCTCACCACGCATTGGTCGGACAGAGCGGCGCTTTGCAGGTCGAGGACGTAGGATCTGCGGTCCGTCGCCGCCTCGATCACGCCCTCAGCCAGGTCGCCGAGCCCTTCACCACCAGCCTTGAGTGGGAAGACGTCCTGCTGCCCGTTGACGTCATGGACAGCCTCAACGAGATCATCGCGCAGGCGAAGTACCGCGAGGTGGTGTACGACAACTGGGGCTTCCGACAGAAGATGTCGTACGGCCGCGGGCTCGCGTGTTTGTTCTGCGGTCCGCCGGGCACGGGCAAGACGATGATCGCGGGCCTCATTGGCAAGTCGCTCGGCCGCGAGGTCTACAAGGTCGACCTGTCGCGCATCGTGTCCAAATGGGTCGGCGAGACCGAGAAGAACCTCGGCCGCGTCTTCGATGAGGCCGAGCGCGCCCAGGTGATCCTCCTCTTCGACGAGGCCGATTCGCTGTTCTCGACCCGCACCGAGGTCAAGGGCAGCAACGATCGCTTCGCGAACATGGAGATCAACTACCTGCTGCAGCGCATGGAGCAATACGACGGCATGTCGCTGCTGACGACCAACTTCGAGAAGTCCATCGACGACGCGTTCAAGCGGCGCCTCAAGTTCAAGATCGACTTCACCATGCCCGACGCGACGCAGCGCTCTCAGCTGTGGCGGATCATGCTGCCCAAGCAACTCGAGGTGCGCGATGACGTGCGCTTCGACTACCTGGGCCATAAGTTCAAGATGGCGGGCGGCAACATCAAGAACGCCGTCCTGCGCGCTGCCTTCTACGCCGCCGCCGAGGGCAAGGTCGTCGATCATGCTCTGCTTGAGCGCGCGGCGATCACTGAATCTCGCGAGATGGGACGACTCATCTGATGCCGGCACGCATTCTCTACGTCGAAACCCGCGCACGCTTCGCCCAGGTGGTGTGCCGCGAGTACCTCAAGGACGCCGATGTCACCGTGGTGGCCACCATGGCCGAGGCCGAACGCGTGGCGGTCGCAGGCTTGGACTTCGACGCGATCCTCGCCGACTACGACCTCAAGGACGGCAACGGTACTGCGTTGGTGAAGTCGCTGCGCGCTAAGGGCGTCAAGGCCCCGATCATCGCGGTGTCTTCCCACGAGTTCGGCAACCAGTCGATGCTCCGCGCTGGGGCCAACGCGATCTGCGACAAGATGAACCTCGAAAAGGTTCAATCAGTGCTCGCCGACCTCATGAAATGAGCGCAAGAGCAGCCCCGCAGGGCGTCGCAATTCACAAGAATGAGGGAGCAGGATCGTGAAGCGCGTCACCCTCGTTCGCCATGGCGAATCAACCTGGAATGCCACTCGGCGCTGGCAGGGGCACAGCGATCCCCCGCTCACAGCCGCCGGTGAGGCTCAGGGCCACGCGCTGGCGATGCGGCTCAAGCCAACGCTGCAAGACTTCAATATTATTGAGAGTTCAGATCTTCGCCGGGCGAACCATACCGCAGAGTTGGCGGGGGCGAACCCGCGGATCGATAGCGAGTGGCGTGAGCTGTTCCTGGGCGACTGGGAGGGCCTCTTTCATCGCGAAGTCCAAGAGCAATTTCCCGATGAGCTCGCGGCGTTGCGGGCCGGTGAGCCGGTGCAGCTTGGCGGCGGAGAGAGTTGGCACGATCTGGCCGTCCGCGCGGGGGCAGCGCTGACTCGACTCGTCGACCGGCTGCCCGATGACGGGCGCGGCCTGGTCTTTTGTCACGGCGGCGTCGTCATCGCGCTCGTGACGGCGGCCTTCGACTTGCCCACACGCACGCCGCGCCGCATCGGCCATCTGGTGAACACGAGCATCACCGAGCTCGGCTTCAACGCCGACGGCACCACGACTTTGTTGCGGTTCAACGACGCAGCGCATCTGCCCGACCGCGCCCCGCGCGCCCCAGCGGGCGTGCCCGTCATTCGGCTGGGGCCATCGCCGATGCAGGGCGAGCGGGTCGTCAACGGGTTGCCCCACGACTTGAGCGACGCCTCGCCAGCTGTCCTTGTCGACCGCGCCGAGCGCCTGCGCGATCTGGCAGGCGCTGCGCTCTCAAGCTCGACTTCGGCGCGTCTGGGCCCGCTTGACGGATCAGCGCATCTCAAGCTGCACGATGGCGCGCAGGTGCTCGTCGACTACAATGTGGCTACCGACGGCTCTCGATCCGGGTTTGGGCCTTAAGCGAGAAGGGCGTCTCGGGCCGGGCCTTGAGGCGCCGGTATCCAATCGGTTCGTCGCTCGAGAGGCACAGACCGTACTCCCCGCCGCGAACGCGACTGAGCGCAGCCTGCACCTGCTGCAGACGCTGCTCCACCCGGCGCCGATTGGCCACGATCATTTGCTGGCGCTGCATGGCGTCGACCCGCGAAAGGCGCCCGATAGGCTGGTCGAGATCGACCGCCCCACCACTGTGGCGCATACCGGCCAGAGTCTTGGTCAACTCGGCCAGCAATATATGCAAATCAGAGTCTAGTTCAGCCAGTTGCGCGGCAGTGAGTTCATCCGGCGCGTCGGGGGCACTCACGCGGGTTCGGGCAGCGCACCCGGCTCGCTCGCGCCCGAGCCGGGAGCGTTTGCCGCGTCGTCCGTCGCCTCGTCCACCGCCAGGGCGGCGACCGCGTCGTCGGCCGCCTCGGTCGCCCCTTCGGCGATGCTGCCTAACAAGGCACCGGCCAAAGCGCCGAGCAGACCGCCTGCCGCGGCACCCAGCAGGCCATTGCCGCCTCGTTTGCCCAGGATCAGTCCCAGAGCAGCGCCGCTCACAGCACCCAACTCCGCGCCTGACGGCATCTTGGCGGTCGTGGCCTCGATGTCGCCTTCGATGGACGCGTCTTCGGGTAACAACTCAGGCTCAATTG
This sequence comes from Bradymonadia bacterium, assembly GCA_051276005.1. Classification (GTDB taxonomy): domain Bacteria; phylum Myxococcota_A; class Bradymonadia; order UBA7976; family UBA1532; genus JBNMOZ01. Next base: position 4,572 of record JBNMOZ010000491.1, read on the forward strand.
GGGGGGGTGGCACGCTCATGCGAGGAGTATATCGCGAACCCCTCACCGGCGCACGGGTCAACTCGGCGCCGGTCGACCATTGGCTATACCGCGCGCTGCGCGGCCAATCTCATCCAACGCGGCGTCGCTGATCCGACGAAAATTCCCTCCATTCCTGCAGATCAGCGCCTTGATTCGGCCGTAAATCGCTGGACCGCGCCACAGAGTCACGGGCCCTCGGCTCTACACCCCAACGGTGCCCTTGCGCTTCCGCTTCATAAGTGGAATCATTCCGGCTGTGAAAAACATGCACTGTATTGTGATAGGAGAGCTCAAATGAGCCGAGCCCGGGCTGCTCTGGCGGCGCGGACGACGGTCGAGACCTTGCTTGAAGGCGCCATCAAGGCCTTCGGAAAAGAGCTCGGATCCGAATCGGAAACGTTCGAAGATTTTTTTGACGCGGTTGGCTTTTGCCGTCCGTTGACCGAGGAGCTGGGTGGCGACGCCGGTTCAGACGGCTGGTACGTCTGG
>JBNMOZ010000492.1:0-5076 GCA_051276005.1 Bradymonadia bacterium
GGATGGGTTCGCGCGGCGTCGGTCGGATCGGCTGCTCGGGCTGGATGGGTTCGCGCGGCGTCGGTCGGATCGGCTGCTTGGGCTGGACGGGTTCGCGCGGCTTGGGTCGGGTGAGCTGCTGCAGGTTGACGGACCGCATGTCGGTCGTCGTCTTGGTGACTGAATCGGCCTGCTCGACTCTGAGGGCCTCGGCGGGGCTTGGCACCGCGACGTTGGCCTGGAAGCCTTCGTTGCGCCGCTGCAGGTGCGCTGGAAAACGGCTGGCAAGCTGCGGCGAGTCGCCGGCCCGAAACCACTTCCCGTATGACGGATGATAGATGTAGTCATCCGGATCAATGTTGCCCTCGGCGGCCCATCGCAGGATGGTCTCGAGGCTGTCGGTGGCGTAGTTCTGATCGCCCTTGCGCAGCCAGAATTGCTGGCGGGCGGTGGCCTTCTGGGCGGTCTCGGGGCTGGGCAAGTAGGCCCGCAGTTCGCGAAGATCTCGGGCGCGATACCATGACTGATAGCGCGGCGAATACACCATGTCGGCGGGCAGAACCCGGCCGTCACGTGCCCATGACTGGAGGGTCTCCAGGTCGGGCGACTGGTAGTCGCGGCCTTCGCGTCGAAGAATGTAGGATTGCTTCACCTGAGAACCTGGGTGCTCCAGAGAATGCGCTGAGCCTAACACACCGCGCGGCCTGCGCAAGTTTGTCGCCGCATAAGGGTCAGCCGGGGTTGATGGTCTTGCCTTGAGGCGTCGCGTCAGTAGGGTGAGGCATGCCAAAAGTTACTCTGTACTGCGCTTTTGCGCTCCTCGTCACTCTGGGTCAGGGCGGGCCGGTGTCTGCCCAGCCTGACGGATGGCAGACGATCATCGAGCGCGTCAGCGAGACCGAGTTCGTCCTTGAGCCGGGCGGCCTCGACAGGCTGCTGGTCGATCCTGCTTGGGTCTCTCGCCAAGGCCGCCTTGTCGCGCAGTACGCCCACGGTGAGCCGCAGGGGTTCAAGGTCTTTGGAGTCCGCAAGGGGAGCTTTTGGGCGTTGATGGGCGTGAAGAACGGCGACGTCGTGCGGGCGGTGAATGGTCTGCCGCTGACGACGATCGACGCGACGCTCAAAGCCTACCCGCAGGTCAAAGGCCGCAGCTTCGTGCTCGATATCAGCCGGGACGGCGCGCCGCTGCAGCTGAGCTACACCCTCAAGGGCCAGCCCAAGGCCGTCGCGCCGCCCCCCATGCCGCCGATGCCGGCCTTGGGCGCGAAGACGAAGCGCACGCGTCGGGCGCCGCCGGCCTATGAGGGTGGAGGCCGGCTTCGCGCGCATGTCGCGCTGGACTTCGGTGATACGCCGGGCGACGTGCAGGGCACCCTGCGGGTCATGACGGACGCGCCGGTTGTGTGGGGCGCCATCACCGGTGGCGCCGACGCGCCGATGCCGGGGATCAACTTTGGCCGCGGAGAGCTCTTGATCCGCGTCAGCCCCGGCGAGACGGCACCCAGCGTGGAGGTTGTCACCTTGAGGGTAGACGAGGGCGACATCGCGATCGTGGCCGACCCCAAGAGCACGATCACGTTTCGGCTCGGTCAGGGGCTCAACGGCGCGCGCCTCGACTTGCGGATGACGGTGACCGCGGGCCCCAGCGCGACCGGCGTGGTGCGCGACATGCTGGCGGCCAGCAAGAACATGACGATGACGTGTCGGGGATCGGTGTTGTCGCCGCGATGCAGGCTCGTACCGCCGTCGCCGTGATCAGCGGACGATCAGGCGCGGCGCGATCGGCGCGGTCGGCTCAACCATAACAGGACCAGCGCCAACTCCCAGGGCGCGCGAGGATCGGTCGATCCGGGCGCGACCCGGCAGCAGCCGCTGCTGGCGCTCGACTTCACATCGGGCTCGGGCATGTCGTCGGGTTCGACGCCTTCGGGCGGAGGCACCGCGTAGGGATCAGCGCCGTTGAGCCCCAGGTTGAAGCAGCCCAGGCTGACCAGCGGATCGAGCACGGGCACGTCTTCGCGATAGTCTTCGATGCACGCGATGTCATCGGGCAGGCGCACACAGGCTTCACCGTCACCGCCCGCCATCTCGCCCTGCGCGTCGACCATCTGGACCCGAAAGCAGTCGGTGCGTGGCCCCGGCGAGACCGGCACCGCGATGGGCACGAGGGCGTCTGATTGGCTCTGCAGCCAGATGTCTTCGTTGCCGCCCACCAAGGCGACCAGCACCGGGTCGGTCTCGGCCTCGCCCACGTCGGGCGTCGATGAGGTGCGGGTGACGGCGTAGATGACGTCGCGTCGGTTGATCGGCGTGAAGCGCACCCGCACGATCGCCCGATCCCCGGTCTCGCATCCGTTGGGGCCGATCGCGGCGGAGATGACGACGGGCGGGCCAAACTCCTCACTGCACATGCCTTCGCGGGGCGCCACCGAGAGGATGCCCTCGAAGTCGTCGACGGGCAGCGGGTGCATGGTGCGCGCGAGCGTCTTGAATGTCATCTCGAAGCGCGCAAAGCTCTCCAGCTTCGGCTCCGGCGCCCGCCATATCAAGCTGTAGGTTGTGCGCGGGACGAGCAGCTGCACGGGGTCGACCTCGATGACCGTGATGGGCAAGGCGTCATGGCCCACGAGGTTGTAAGGCGAGCGCAAGCGCACCTGCGCCGGCACAAGGGTGCCGTCCTCGGCGTACAGCTCAAGCTGGCTCAGGTCGGGGCACCCGTTGCCGCCGTATGCGATGCGCAGCGTGGCGTCGATGGGCCAGCGCACGGCGTCGGGCGACTCGACGGGATGCCGGGGCGGCTGGCTCCACCCGATCGCGGTCTGGGGGGTGCCGCAGGCGGTCTGCGCGTGCGCTGGCAGCGCGAGGCAGGGCAGGGCGAGCAACAGGGCAGACAGGCATCTCATCGTGAACTCCGCAGACTTTGCATGGCGGAGCCGTGGGCGCGTGGGAGTGTCACATGATGTGTGATCTGCGTGCCGGGCTGCGCGGTGAGTGGGGCGTGTGAGTGGGGCGTGCGCGTCAGGGGTTCGCGTCGGCGCCCAACGGCGCGACGCGCTTGAGGGCGACGCCCATGCTCCAGCAACCACCCAGCTGCCCATTGTTCGTCTTGAAGCCGTGGAACGCGCCGTCGCCGCTGGACGAGGCGCAGGTCTCGCGGCCCGCCGAGTCGGATCCGATCAACGGGCAGGCCTGGTCGTCGTCATCTCGCCATGCGGGGGTGTTCGAAATTCGCCCCTGTCGGCAGCCGATTATGGCATTTTCCCGGTCTTGAAGGGCGACGTGCAGCAGCAAGCTCGTTTGCAGCCCAGCCGCGCGGTCGGGCAGCGTCGGGTCGTCGCAGCGCAACGCCACGCCCCATGCGTCATCGCCGTTGACTCCGCCCACGAAGGCGATGGGGTGAAAGTCGTCGTCATGTCCGGTGCGAACGCAGCCGGCGTCCGACCCGAACCTTGCCGGGCTGAACGTCGAGGCGCAGGCCGCCGGATCAAGCTGGGCGATCTGCGCGGGGGTCGTCACGTCGCCATAGGCCAAGAAGACCTCGCAGTGGTCCTGAACCCATGCGGGGATTTGGTCAGGGCCGCAGACGAATCGAATACCCATGAGGTCGTCTTCACCGACACTGCCGCTCAGGTTGAACGACTGGTAGTTGGCGTTATTGCGGGTCGAGTTGCAGCGGAGGTCGCCGCTGTTGTCCGAGGGATCGGCGGGGCAATTGCCCCAGGTGCCCGAGGGGCTCAACGAGCGCTGCCCGTTATGGGGGTGCCGGTCGCGCCAGCCCAACCACACCTGGCAGCCCGCGATCGCGTCGTCGGCGCAGGTGCCGCCCTCATCAATGGCCCCGTCGCAGTCGTTGTCGCGCCCATCGCAGAGCTCGTTGGCGGCGGGGTTGGCCACCACGCTGCAGGCCACGCCGTCGTTGGCGCAGACGTTCTCGCCGTTGTTGGCGCATTCGCCGATCCCCACGGTGCAGGGCTCGCCGAGCAACAGGCCTTCATCGGCGACGCCGTCGCAGTCGTCATCGCGCGCGTTACAGATCTCGTCAGTGGGCGCGATGACGTCGGCGTCGCAGATCACCGTGGCGTCGTTGGCGCAGACGCGCTGGCCCCGGGCGAGGCACTCGCCCTCGCCCAGCGTGCAGTCGTCGCCCTTGCCCAGGCCCTCATCGCTCATGCCGTCGCAGTCGTCGTCGGTGTCATTGCAGCGCTCGTCTTCGGGCGCGCCGACCTCGACGTCGCAGCCCGCGACGTCGTCGAAGCACGCGATGGCGCCCACGCGCAGGCACGCGCCCACCCCGCGCTCGCACGCGTTTGCGAGCCCGAAGCCCTCGTCGGCTGCGCCGTCACAGTCGTCGTCGACGGCGTTGCAGACTTCGGCGTCTGGGGTGCCCACGACCGCGTTGCAAAGCAGGGCGCCGCCGCCGGCGCAGACGCGGGTGCCGGCTGCCTGGCAAGCGCCGACGCCCGCCATGCAGGCGTCACCCAGCCCCAGCCCTTCATCGATGGCGTCGTCGCAGTCGTCGTCGACGCCGTTGCAGACCTCGGCGTTCTCCTCGCCGGGCATGGCGCCGCAGACGAACGCGCCAAGCTCGGGATCGCAGCGCGTCACGCCGTCCTGCGCACACGCGCCGACCCCCCGCTCGCACGCCTCGCCGTCGCCCGGCACGTCCTCGTCGACGATGCCGTCGCAGTCTTCATCCCGGCTGTTGCAGATCTCGTCTCTGGGCACGCAGCCCATGTCGGTCGGGCCGCCGTCGGCGGGCTCGACCACCGCCAGGTCAGCGCTTGCGTCGTCTGAGGCTGCGTCGTCTGAGGCTGCGTCGTCTGAGGCTGCGTCGTCTGAGGCTGCGTCGCTGTCGGCCCGCGCGTCGGGGCGCAGCGTTGCATCGGAGTCCGCCGTCGCATCGACTGGCGCACCGGTGCCCATGCCTGAGTCGACCAGCGTGTTGGGCGAGGTCGCCGGGAACTCGGCGATGCAGCTGGTCGCCGCCAGCGTCAAGACAAGCAGCCCGGTCTTCACAGCGCTTTGACCCGCTTCTCGATGGCCTTGAAGACCTTGGGCAGGCTGCCGGTCTGGGCGCTGCGGATGATCGCGTCGGGC
>JBNMOZ010000493.1:0-5076 GCA_051276005.1 Bradymonadia bacterium
GAGCAGCCGGACGCGTCAACTGCCTGAAAAGCGCAGTTGCGTGAACTCTGAAACGTAACAGACAAGTCAGAGAATGACACCACCCTGCGAGCAAGCAGAGATCGCCCACACCTTGCGCGCGCCGGTCCGACTTGGCGATGGTACGCGGTGCAAACTCAAGGAGAAGAATATGCGCATTGGTTTGGTCGGGGGAATGGCGCTGACGCTGATGGCGTTCGGCTGCGACGATGGCGACGACAACAACAACAACAACAACAACCCGGTCCCCGAGGAGCAGCCGGCGCCGTTGACGGTCGCGACCTATAACGCGGGCATCGCGCGCGGGTTCGTCAACTATGCGGGGCCCCGCGTGGGCGCCGTGGCGGCGGCGTTTGGCGACGTCGACTTCGACGTGCTCTGTCTGCAAGAGGTCTGGGATGTCGCCGATCGCGAGGCGATCGAGGCGGGCATCGGGCTGGCGCACACCTACAACATCCCCGCCGACGTTGGCGAGTGCGAGCCCACCTCGTGCACCGACGCCGAGGTGGATCCCCTGGTCACCTGTTACGAGCCCAGCTGCGCCGAGGCGCCGCCCGGCACGATCGTCGACTGCGCCAACGAGTTTTGCCCGGACCAGGTCAATGCGCTGTCGGGGTCTTGCATCAGCTGCATCGCCAGCGCGTTGACCGACGAGGCCACCCTCGACGACCTGGTCAGCGCCTGCGGGCCCGACGGCGAGGCGCAAGGCTGTTACGCATATGAAGGCTCCTTCGGGACCGACATCGTCTCGCGCTACCCGCTGGCCGACACCGACGCGCTGATCTTCGAGTCGTCCCTCAACCGGCGCGCCGTGCTGTATGCGCGCGTCACCGACACGCCTCAGGGCGACGTGCATGTCTTCTGCACGCACCTGTCGGCGGTCTTCGAGAACATCCCGCACCCCGGCGAAGCCGACGGCGGCTCTTGGGAGGCCGAGCAGCGCACCCAGATCAATGAGATGCGCGCGTGGATCGATCAAAAGGCGGGGGACGGCAAGGTCGTGCTCATGGGCGACTTCAACACCGGGCCCGCGGTGGGCGACGCGGTGCTCGCCGAGGTGTCCGAGAACTACGAGCTGCTGGTCGAGGGCTACGACGCGACCTACACCGCGCAAGATGACGCCGCGTGCACCTTCTGTGGCGACAACGGTCTGGTCACCGGCGTGGATCGCGACAAGTCGGTCTTGCTCGACCACGTGCTCATTCGCGGCTTCGGCGAGGCCTCCACCCAGGGCGAGATCATCCTTGATCAGGCCATCACCCTGGATATCGACGGCATGAGCGTGCCGGCCTCGTTGAGCGATCACTACGGCGTGCAGGTGCGCATCGAGTAGCGCGATCAGCGCCGGCGAAGCCTGAGGCGAATCGCGCCGCATGCTGTGCGCGGACCGGGCCGGGAATGTTATGCTCCCGCGACGCCCGAGCACCCCGAGGATCCCATGGCCGATCATCAGTACAAGCCTGAGCCGAACATCGACCTGCCCGCGATGACCGAGCTGCAGACGCCCCAGCAAGATCAGCAGGCGGCGACCGCCCAGGGCGCTGAACTCAACGGCGCCACGACGCAGACCGATCCCAAGGCCGGGCAGGCCGATGAGGTGCGCGAAGCCGAGCGGGTCGCGGCAGCAAAGAAGAGCTGGGAGTCGGTGCTGGGCAGCGTGCTGGGCGGCAAGGCGTTCGACCTGATTCGCGAGCACATGTCGTTCAGCGACGTGCAGGGCTACGCCAAGCAGGGCACTGCGGCGCTGGCCGGCCTGGCGTCGGCGCCGTTCTCGAAGGGCGAGACGCTCACGGCGAAGGACGCGACGGCGCTCAACGCGCTCGCCAAGGCCTTCGCGCCCGAGCTGCAAAAGCTCGCGGACGGCTGGATCACCGGATCCGGCGGCAAGAAGGTCTCTACCGCGCTGAGCCAGTGGGTCGAGCAGAACCCCAAGGCCGTCACCGCCATCGCCGCGGGGCTGGGCGCCATCGCCATCGGCGCCGCCGTGGTCGCCATCATCGCCGACGCGGATCCGCCCGAGCTCAAGCAGATGTTCAAGCTGGGCAAGGGCTTCGAGGCCGGCGGGAAGATCGACATCGCGTCGATCAAGAACTTCGCGGTGCAGTCGGCCGAGCTGAGCATGAAGTACAACGCGGGCGGCTTCAGCGCCCAGCTGACCGGCGCGACGAAGGCGGGCGACGACGGGCACACCCAGTCTGCGTCGGCATCGGTGGGCTATAAGAAGGACGGCGTCGAGCTGGGCGCCAATGCGGCCTTGGACGGCGCGACCGGCGAGACAACGGCCGGCGCGACGGCGGCTTACAAGACGACGGGCTTCGAGGCCAGCGCCGACGTGAAGCACAGCAGCGCGGACGGCACGACCGGGGGCGCGAAGGTCAAGGGCGAGGGCGGCTCGGAGAGGTTCAAGGGCGACTACCTCGCCTCGATCAGCGTCAACGCCGAGGGCGAGACCGAGGTGGTCTTCAACGGCGGCGTGCAGACGGTCATCGCCGATCTGCCCGCGAGCATGCGCGCCGGCATCAAGCATGGCAGCGGCGCCGACGGCAAGACCACGGTCAACGCCGAGATGAGCATCGGTGAGAAGGGCAACCAGCAGACCGTCAAGGGCAGCCTCGACCCCAAGACCGGCGCGTTCACGCTCAACTTCGGGCGCACGGCCGCCGAGGGCGCAGCGTCTGTGAAGAAGACGATGGGTCAGGACGCCGACGGCAACGTCACCGAGACCGACGCGATGAAGTACACCGGCGACGGGATCGCGCTCGAGGCCAGCCAGACCCGCGACGGTGCCGGCAAGCAGACGGGCGCCAACGTGGGCCTCGACTTCACCACGGGCACCTTCAAGAACAGCCTCGATCTCAAGATGAAAGACACCATCAGCGAGCTGAGCCTGGGCACGGCGGGCACGGTGGGTCTGGGGTCGGGAGAGCTCAAGTTGGCCGGCAATACGACGCTCGACTTCGAGGCCAATCGCCTGAAGACGCTCGGCCTCAGCCTCGGCTGGCAGGATCCCAACGCCTTCAGCAGCGCGACGCTCAAGTACAAGCTCGACTGGCAGAAGGCCAACGGCGCCTACGCTCATAACTTCGAGTCGGTCTTCGAGCACTCCGTCGGCAAGTGGAGCGGCCGCCTGTCGGGTGGGCTGCAGCTGCAGGGCGGCAACGTCGACAAGGCGAACGCGGATCTGCTGATGGGCCGCGACCTCAACCCGCGCTGGAAGATGATTGGCGGGATGAGCGGCGGCACCGAGATGATGGGCGGGCAGCGCCAGAACAAGATTGGCGCGCGCCTGGGCGTGCAGTTCGACAACATCGCGGTCACGTTCGGCGCTGAGCATACGCTCGGTGGCAAGACGGTGCCGCAGTTCAGGCTTGAGATTCCTCTGGGCAAGCGATGACGCGGTGGTCGGCGGTCGCCTGGGCGCCGCTCGGCTGGGTGGCGGTCGGGTGGGTGGCGCTCGGCTGTGGGCTCACGGCCTGCGCAGACGGCGCCTCGGATCCCGAGTTTCGCCAGTACGTGCGTGACGCCGAGATCACCGACGCCCGCGTGCTCGCGTCAGACTTGGGTCCACCACGGGTCGACATGCGCGCGGGGCAACCCGAACCCGTTGAGGTGACCGTCGAGGCCTGGCCCGAGGCTCGGATTCTCGCGCATGACGCGCAGGGCACCTTGGTCGACGACACCGACGGCACCGCGACGCTGGGTTCGCCCTACGCGGTCACGATCTTCGATGCGCCCGCGGGTGGACGCGGCCGGGTCGTGACGATCCTCGAGCCCCGCGCTGCGGTGACGCTGGTCGATCCCACCGACGATCATGAGCTGGCCTGGCCGGCCTCGATCCAGCTGCCCGGCGCCGCTGATGGCGCGACGAGCTACGACATCACCTTGGGGTGCGTGGGCGTCCGCTGGGTCGATCCCATGGTGGCGTTCGACGCGATGGTGCCCAAGGGCTGCCTGACCAGCGATGGCGTGGCCTGGGTGCTGGCGCTGGCGCTGGATGAGGCGGATCGACCCATCGCGTTCACCCAGGCGCGCATCCCCGGCGCGCCCGATGCGCCCGTCAACCTGGGGCCCTGGCGCCAAGACTTCGCGCGGCACACGATCGAGGTCGACGGCATGGTCGACGCCCACGCGCTCTGGGGGCGTGAACATCTCACCTACGGCATCCTGGGGCGCAAGCAGGGCGAGGGCGCGCAATTCTTTGATCTCGCCCGCAATTTCGGCGGCACGCATTGGGGGGCAGAGGTGGTCTTCGGGCTGCCGGATCCACCGCTGAACGCGACGCTGCGCGCGTGGGTCGCCCCCGATGAAGACCGCATTCGGCTCGACACCGAAGGCCTCGGACCGCTCGACGGTGGCTGGGCCGATGGCACGCTCACCTGGACCGCCCCCGAGGGCGCGAACAGCGTGCGGATCGACGCGGTCTGGGCCGCCGACGAGGTGCAGCGGCAGTGGTCGATCTTTGCGGATCCGACGCTGGGCACCTTCACGCCACCGACGGTTGGGATTCCCCGCGAGTGGCGGCCACCGGACGACGCCACCTGGTACATGACGGCCGTGCGCTGCGCCCCGGCCGAGGGCTTCATCTGCCCGTCGGATGCCATCGACGTCCCCGACACGACACCGCATACTGGATGGCGCATCACGATCGGGCTGTGACCGTCAGGCCCGGCGAATGGCCGCGCGCAGCCCAAGCCCACCGCCACGACCACTCACTCTTCGGGCGGATCCGCGGGCGGTTCGGCCTCAGGCGGGGGGCCGCGTTCGGCCTGCAGATCGACCCAAACATCCAGGTCGTTGTCGATCAGGCCTTTCAGCCAGGCCGCCATCGTCACGTCGCCCACCTGGGTCGCCGTCAGGCCGCGGATGAGCAGATCGCCGCCCAGCAGGCGCGCCAACGCACCGTCAGGCAGCTCGACCGCGCCCAAATCGGATCCGATGATGCCGGTGGGATCGCCCAGCAGGCTGGTGTGCTGGTTGCCGTCGGCGATGAACCGGCGAAACCGGTCGGGCCAGGCGTCGTGCAGGGCTTGAGACTGCGCGTCGAGGCCGTCGGCGAAC
>JBNMOZ010000494.1:0-5069 GCA_051276005.1 Bradymonadia bacterium
GTCAGCCCGGCGAGCTTCTCCAACGCCTTCATCGGCGCCCCGTTCGCCTTGGCGCTGTTGGTCTTGGCGTTCGCGCCACAGAACGGCGCCATGAAGCCCAACGCGCGGCGCTCGCCGTTCGACGCGATCACCGTGGCGCGCTCCATCGCGTCGGCCAAGATGCCGGTGTGCAGATGCCGCAGGTAGCCAATGGTCGGGATGTCGTCGATGAACTTGAGGCGCTTTTGCAAAATGCGGCGCGCCACGGTGATCGGGCTCGTGACCGCCTTATGACCCACCAGCGTGAGCAGCATCGTGAACGGGTTGCGGTAGGGGCGACCCAGCACCAGGTGCGTGTACTGCGCGCCGTCGAGCGGATCGGCCTCGCGGCCCCCCAACTCTCGCAGCAGACGCGTCACCTGAATCGAGCGATCGGCGCCGACGGTGACCTGGCGAAAGCCGCGGAAGTTGGTCGACTGCCGCGCCGAGAGCACCCCCAAAGCGCACTCCTCAAACATCGCCTGCTCGGTGATCGGCGCGCCGGGCACGAAGCCGGTCGGGCGCGTCATCGACAGCAGCGCGAGCGCCTCATTCGCTTGGTCGAGGGTCATGCTGATGCGCGTGCGATAGCCCACCGGCGACGCCGACTCGAGGCGCTTGGGCAGGCTGTAGCGTGTCTTACGCTCGCCATCGGCAGGAAACCTCGCCTGGCGATTGACGCGCTGTTCAACGGGGGGCGGCTCGATGAGAACGGCTTCGACAGGCTTCATGGTGACCTCAGAGGCGCGATTGACGAGATGAGGCCGTGTACCCGATCGCGGGTCAAGGGGCCAGTGATGTCTGACGGGCAGCCCGACAGATCTGCAGGTGCTGGGTGGAGTTGCGAGGCTGGCGCGCAGCAGCCCCCTGGATGGTAGGGTGTCGCCCAGGAGGAAACATGATGCACACAAATGCCTGGGTGCTCGCTGCGCTGGTGGGCCTCGCTGGCTGCGTGGTCGACGAGAGCAGCCGTGAGGACGGCGATGAGCGGATCGACGCCGCCCAGCAGGACGCGTTCTTCAGCGACGGCAGCATTCTTGAGCCGGAGCCACAGCCCGAGGCGCAGCCAGACGCCGAGCCCGGGTCGATGGAGCCGGGGTCCCCAGAGCCCGAGTCCCCAGAGCCCGAGTCCCCCGAGCCCGAACCGGCCGACCTGTGCGACGCGACCTGCACTCAGCTCTACAGCTGCTTCGAGTCGGACTGCGCAGAGCTCGCGGGCGCGGAGTTCCTCGATAACCTCTGCGAAGGGCTGTGCGATGCCCCCGCGCGCGCGCAGCGCAACCTGATTGGCCTGGAGTGCGGCGACTACCTCGTGGCCCTGACCGACTTCATCCCCGAGCTGGGCGAGCTGTGTTCGGACGAGCCGCCGCCCTTCGAGTGCGCACCGGTTTGCGAGTTCCTGGCCGACTGCAGCGCCGAGGTCGACCGCGCCAGCTGCCCGACCTTCTGTCGCGGCTTCGACGCCGACCAGCTCGCCTGCCTGACCAACGCGACGGACGCTGCGATCTGCCTGGCCGCCTTCGCGTGCTTCGACGACGAAGAGGAGCCACCGCCCCCGATCGACCCTGAAGAGCTGTGCACCGAGGTCTGTCAGCGCCGCAACGTGTGCGTGAGCCGGGAGTGCGCCCCCGGCACGCTGCAGCCCGGCGACGGGCGTGCGTGTGTACAAAGCTGCCTGCGCGCGCCGCCCAGCGAAGACGAGGCTTTCGCCCTCAGCCAACAGCGCTGTGGCGCGCTGGTCGCCGCGCTCAACGAAGATCCCGAGTTCGCCGAGCGCTGCGCCGCAGATGACATGCAGGCCTGCGCGCAGCTGTGCGAGGACGTGGTCGGTGATTGCCTCGAGCGCGACGCGTGCCTGGCGGCGTGTCCGGCCTGGAACGACACCAACCTGACCTGCCTGCGCTTCACCGGCGGGCAGTGCAACGCGGTCGAGGTTTGCGTCAACTCCCCCGACGCCCAGCGACGCTGTGAGACGTCGTGCGCGCGCTGGTCGGAGTGTTTGGGCGAGGCCTGCCCGCCGCGCATTCTGCCGCCGACGCTGGGCGTCAACTGCGCCGCTGGCTGCCTGTTCGACCCACCCGAAGCCGCCGAGGTCGAGGCGTACCTCAACCTGGAGTGCGCCGAGGTGCGCGCCGAGCTGTATGAAACCAATCGCGAGCTCGCGCCCATCTGCGAAGGCGATCCGGAGTTCAACCCCGGCCCCGACGAGTGTGTGGCGTTCTGTGAGCGCGGCCTCGAAGCGTGCATTGGCATCGGCGGCCGCAACTTCTGCCTGGGCGCCTGCGCGTCGCTGACCCGCGAGGAGTACGAGTGTGCTTTGGCGGCGGGCGAGAACTGCGAAGAGATCAACGCCTGCCTGCCTGAGTAGCTTTATTTCAAAGTCGCAGTGCTCGGGCTGCGCCCTGCGCGCTGGGACTCTCTTCCTTTTTCAAGGTCGCAGTGCTCGGGCTGCGACCTGCGCGCTGGGACTCTCTTTTTGGTCTTTCGAAGTCGCGGTGCTCGGGCTTACTCCAGCGTGGCCGAAGGCAGTCGCAGATTGCGACGAAGCTGGGGCTCTCTCTGGTCATTCAAAGTCGTGGTGACGTTACAGACCCAGGCGGCGCATCAGCTTTACGCCCTTGACCGGCTCGGCGGCCATCGACGCCAGCACCCCGCCCATCATGGCGCCGATGACGCCCACCGAGGCCACCTCGCTGCCGGCGAAGAACAGGTTCTTCACCGGTGATCGCGGGCGCAAGCTGCGGGTCTTGAAGCGCTCGGGCGTCGGCTCGATGCCGTAGATCGATCCCGCCATCGGGCGCACGAAGTGCTCGGTGCTGATGGGGGTCGACAGCTCTTCATACGCCAGCAAGGGCTCCAACTCTGGTCGGTGGCGGAAGAACTGCGCCTTGAGGGCGTCGGCGATGCTCTTCTTGAACGCCTCATAGTCGTGCCCGCGGTTGCGCCAGCGCCCGTCCTTCCACGCCGCGAAGGTCTCATACGGCACGAAGGTGACGATCTCGCCGGTGTGCAGCTGCTCGGGCCCCGGATCGTGCTCGGGATCTTTGAGCGACGGGAAGCTGCAATACAGGATCGGCGCGTCGCCAATCGGCTGGTCGGGCTGCACGTCCCAGGTCTCGACGGTGGTGTCCCAGGTCTCGTAGAACCATTGGTTCGCGGCCCCGGCCCCCGCCGCGCGGATGTCGCCTTTGAAGCCCATGTACAGGCAGACATGCGCCGGCGCCGGGCTCAACGCGCGAATCGGCTGGGCCCACTCGGCCTGACGCACATGCTCCGGCAGCAGGCGCTCGATGGTCGCCATCACCCCCGCCGCGCTGACGACGCGATCGGCGCGGATGATCTCGCCGCCGACCATCTTGACGCCCTTGGCAGTGTTATTCTCGATGAGGATGTGTTGCACGTCGGCCCGAATGCGCGTCCACCCGCCCTCATCGGCGACCCGCTGCAAGAGGTGCTTGGCGATCGCGCTCGCGCCGCCCACCGGGTAGTACCCGCCGTGCATGAAGTGCTTGACGACCAGCGCCTGCATCGCGAAAGACGAGCGCGACGGCGGCGAGCCGTAGTAGCCCCATTGCGCCGCGAGCACCGACCGCAGCTTGGGGTCGTCGGTCAGCTCGTCGATCACATCGCCGGTGAGGCGCTCGAGCCACTTCTGGGCCTTGCGCGCCAGCAACGGACCGGTGATGCGATCGAGCTTTGCCGGCAGCGCCCGCGCCAGGTAGTAGCCCCGCATGCCCGTCGAGACCTCTTTGATCAGCGCGAAGTAGCGATCGATCGCGTCGTGCTCGTCAGGGAAGGCGGCGTAGAGGTTGTCGCGGAATGCATCGGGGTGGTCGGGGAAGTCGATACGAAAGCCATCGGGCCACTCGAACTCGTCGTACACCGGCCCCAGGCTGGCCCACTTGAGCTTGCCACGCGTCAGCTGCGCGAGCAGGCGCCCCGTGAGCGTATGCCGCGTGACCTCGCCCACGGCGTGCACGCCCACGTCCCACGTCCAGCCCTTGCGCTTGAACATATGCGTGAAGCCGCCCGGCACATAGTGCTGCTCCAGCACGAGCACCTTTTGACCCATCTCGGCGAGCATCGCAGCGGCTGTCATGCCGCCCATGCCCGACCCGATCACGATGGTGTCATAGCGATGCGGGCCACCCTCTTGGGCACCCTTGCTCCACGGTCGATCGTTCTTCAAGAAAGCAGCTCCTCAGCGGATGAGAGGAGCATAGGCGTGTCGCGACTTCGCCGCAATTTGCGGCTGCCTTCAGCCACGTCGCCGAAGCGGCGCGACTTCGAGAGGCCCTACTTGGTCGCGGGCGCAGCCTTCACCGGCGCCGACGGTGCGGCCGCGCTGCCCGGGGCCGCCGGGGCGATCGCCGCAACCGCGAGCTTCACCGGACCACCCAGCTTGTTGAGCTTGGTGGTCATCTTCTTGATCAGCCCTTCGAACTTCTCTTTAACGATGATGCGGTTGAACTGCTCGCGGTAGTTCTCAACGAGGCTGACCTCGTCGATGCGCACGTCCTGGGCGACCATGGCGCCGGCCTTCTTGGCGTTGGCGGCCATCACGAACACCAGCTCGATTTCGGCGTTCTTGGTCTTGGCGATGGCGGTCACCTCGGTCGCCTTGCCGACCTTCTCTTCGTCTTCGTAGATGATCGAGTAAGCCTCATCGGCCGAGCGGACCCGGTCGAGGTAGCTGCGAAAGACGAGTTGGCGGAAGGTCTCGGTGAAGGTGGCCTTCTGGGCAGCCGACAGCGTCGGCCAATGCTTGCGCAGGGCGCGCTGGCTGAGGCCGTCGAAGTCCATGACCGGGTCGACGATGCTCATCAGCTTCACGTCGAGGGCGGCGGCTTCAGGGCTGCCCGCCTTGACGGGGGTCTTGAGCACGGTGCGCACGCCCTCAACCTGGGCCTTGAGGTAGTCCGTCGGCTGCCCGGCGTGGGCGCTGGAGACCATCACGACCGTCGTCGCGAGCAGGGCGCTGAGCGTCATGAGAAAGCGATTCATATCAAGACTCCGGTTGAAAGCGGCGCCGCGGTTGACGCGTACATGTG
>JBNMOZ010000495.1:0-5054 GCA_051276005.1 Bradymonadia bacterium
ATGGCTGACGCGGTGCCTGATGGAGGGCTGTGGATCAGCGCCCGCGCCCCCACCGCTGAGCTCGATGTGCACCTGCCACTCGAGATCCCACAAGCCGGCCTGATCTGGGCCGATGACGCACAAATATCGCCGCGGCCCGGCGCGATTGATGCCGGCACGTTGCTGGGACGCGAGCGCCCATTGCGGTGGGACGGCGCCGACGACGGCCTGATGCGCGCCCGCTTCGAGGCCACCGACGGGTGCTCAACGCAGCGCTGGGACATTATCGCGCCCGGCGACGCCGATCCGCTCGACCTGCCCGTGCCCCCTGGCGCCGATCCCCTCGCCATGCCCTTGCTGAGCGGGCGCATCGCGGTCGACGTCATGCGCGACGTGCCCTACCGCGATCGGTTGAGCGGCGCCCTCGGGCCCGCCCTGGCGCTGCCTCGCCAGACCAGCCGCCGCGCGTTGCGGCAGGTCATCGGCACGTGGCGCGGCGGGCACGCCACCTGTGATCCGGCCGCCGCCCAGGGCACCTGGTTCGTCTACCCCATCGATGCCATCGAGTGCGTGCCCGGCGACACCGCGCCGACGGTCATCATCGATCGATGTGGCGCCGTGATCCCGCAACCGGCCGATCGCGACCTGTGCGGGCGTATCGACAACGACGCGGTGGCGCTGCGCGCGGGTGGCAGGCTGCCCCTGGCCGCCGACGGCGACGGGTGGCGCATCGGGGCGCGCTGGCAGCTCGTCGCGCCTGCCATCCCGCAGGCCTCGGCCCCGCCCGAACTGGCGGGCGACTGGCGCCGCGTCCGGGTCAGCGAGCAGCTGCGCGAGCGCGCGGTCGACGGCCCGGGCCCCGCGACCGAGAGCGCCTTGCTGCTGGCGAGTGGTACCCCGGCCGACGGCCCATGGGCCGTCATCACCGGCGACGGCCGCTTGACCATCTCGCTCAACCGACGGCCCATGCAGGCGGTGCTGCTGGCATACGACGGCGCCGAGGCCCGGTTCGCCATCGACGGCGGCGCCTGCCTGGGTCAGCCGCGCGACGCGACCGGGCGCATCGACTCGGACGGCGCGTTGGTCATCGAAGAGTGGCTGGCCGACGAGGGCATCCTGCGCACCTGGACGCTCGATCGGCAGTAGCCGGAGGTCGAGACCACAGCGCCGGCAAGATCACAGCCCCGCAAGGTCCGATCGACAGCGAGCCGCTCGCGATGCCTAAAAAACGCCGCCGAGTGACAAATGATGTGAAGGATGAAGGCAGGCAGACAAAGAGAAGAACAGCCGAGGGACGCCCGGTCGCTACCTCTAGACCTGGGACGTGGAAGGCTCACCGACTTCGCCAGGGGAACACCCCTAAAAGCGACAGTCTAGAACAGCCTTCCTCGTGAAGCATGACTGGGCAAATACCTGGGCGGCGCAAAACACCGGGCTAGACCTGAGACACCCTTCGGCTGAATTCGAAATATTATGCGCCCGCAGACGCCGCAGCGGGATCGCAGCGACGGCGCCAACTCAGGCCTCGGGGCCGACTCAGGCTTCGGGGCCGAACCCCTGGATCAAATAACCGCCCGATCGCGCATCCTTCTTCAGCTCCAGCAAGCCACGCGCCTGCATGTCTTCGAGCAGCTGGTTGAAGTTGCGATAGCCGTGGAAGGTCTCCGAGAACGTCGGCAGCTTGCGCTTGAGCGTCTGCTTGACCATCGACCCCCAGAGCGTGTCGTCGTCACGCTCACGAAAGAGCGCATCGACCGTCTCGAGGACGCGCTCGATGGCCTCTTGCTGGCGCTCGCCCTCGGTCTTGGGCGTCGACGGCGATTCGGCGCTGTCCGGTGTCTCTTCGCGGCGCTGAGGGCGCTCACGCCGCTCCTCTTGCAGCCGATCAAGCCGATCACGCTCAAGGTCGTCGTAGTAGATGAACTGGTCGCAGTTGCCGACGAGCAGGTCGCTCGACGAGTTCTTCACGCCCAGCGCGATGACCGTCTTGTTGTTCTCACGCAGCTTGCTGACGAGCGGCGTGAAGTCGGAGTCGCCCGAGACGATGACAAAAATGTCGACGTGCGACTTCGTGTAGCACAGGTCGAGGGCGTCAACGACGAGTCGAATATCGGCTGAGTTTTTGCCCGAATAGCTGACGTGCGGCACCTCGATGAGCTCGAAGGCGGCCTCGTGCAGCGGGCGCTTGGCGCTGGAGTACCGACCCCAATCGGCATACGCCTTCTTGATGACGATATTGCCCTTGTCGAGCAGGCGCGCGAGCACGAGCCCGATGTCGAACTCCTTGTAGCGCGAGTTGCGCACCCCGATCGCGACGTTCTCGTAGTCGCAGAAGATGGCGATGTTGGGGGCGCTGGAGAGCTGGAGTAAAGAATCCAAGGCAGTCCTCTGTCGATCATATCGTGCTAATTGCTTAGCAGCCTGAGCCGACGGACGCGAGGCGCTTGTAGTTGCACCGCCTCGCCTTGGCTCTCGTGGGTCTCACGCAGCGCGCATCGACAGCGCCTCGCTGGCCGCCGCACAGCGCAGCGTCTGCACGATATGCGCGAAGGCTCGCTGGCTGCGCTGATCGCCCTGAGCCAACGCCGCCAGCGGGCTGCGGGTGATGTGCACGCTGCCGCCCATCCACGGCGCCGGGTACCACAGCCCAGCCACCTCCGAGAAGGTCACGTCGGGCCCCAGCATGGTGCGCGTCGCCGCCACGCCCAGGCACACCACGGCCGGTGGCTGAAATGTGCGCAGCGCCGACGCAAGCCACGAGGCGCTCTCCCAGTCGGGGGTGGCATCGACGACGTCGATGGGCTGGAAGTCTTCGGGGCGCAGGCAAGCCTCACGCATGGCCGCAGCGAGGGTCTCGCCGGCCGGGCTCGCGAAGGGCGCGGACTCCTGTGATCGGGTCCAGTTTCCCAAGAGAATGATGCGGGCTGACGGGTCGGTGACAAAGGCAACGGGGTGGATAGACGAGCGGGTCATGACGGCTCCCATCTGCGCGGTTTCTGGCGGACGACGTGGCGATAAGGTGCCACGTTTGCCGACCCACCCAAAGACAAATGTTCAGTAGTTTTAAGCGCCGCCGCTATCCATCCGAAACCCTTCAGATCTTCCCACTGGCCACGTCTTTGCAGGCCGCATACAGGTTCGCGAAGAGCCGCTCGAGATCGCCCGTCGGGGTCGACGAGAACGCGAGCCGAACCAGGCCGGCCGTCGCGATAACGCCGGTGTCATACGCCGCCAAAAGCCGCTGACGCACCGCCTCGGCCTCGGCTTGCGTCGGCCGCACGCACATAAAGTAGCCCGAGTTGAACGGCAGCGCCGTGAAGCTCTCCGCATACTCCGGGTGGGCGTTGAGCACCGCACGAACCGCGGCATATCTCGCCTTCAAGAGATTGAATTTATTAACCTTCTGCGCCTCATACTCCGGATCACCATACGCCGCGAGCAGGATCGACTGGCTCACATGCGGGGCGTTGGAGATGTTGCCGCGGATGGCGCCCGCCGTCTTGTCTTCCAGCGCCGAGTACAGCGCCGGGGTGCCGCCCTGCACGCCATACGTCAGGAAGCCCACGCGCAGCCCCCAGACATAGTCTTCCTTGGTCGCGCCATCGATCTTCACAGCCAGCAAGCGCGGGTGCAGCGTCGCCAACGCCGAGAAGATGCTCTCGCGCATGACGCCGTCCTCATAGACGAGCCCAAAGTAGGCGTCGTCGATCAGCACGGTGACGTCGTTGCCCGCCTCGGCCGCCGCAAGGAAGGCGTCGATCAGATCGGCCCGCTCCAACTCCGTCGGCGTGTAGCCGGTTGGGTTGTTGGGGAAGTTGAGCATCACGACGCGCTTGCCGGGCTCAC
The DNA here is from genome assembly GCA_051276005.1 of Bradymonadia bacterium. Taxonomy (GTDB): domain Bacteria; phylum Myxococcota_A; class Bradymonadia; order UBA7976; family UBA1532; genus JBNMOZ01. The sequence continues at coordinate 3,826 of JBNMOZ010000495.1, forward strand.
CGCTCAGCAACTGGCTGCGCAACCCGGCCGTATTGAAGCGGCCGTCGAGGAAGGTCGGGAACAGGTCGAGCGTCGCGCCATGCGCCGCCGAGAAGATCAGCTTGTAGTTGCCCCAGAACAGGTCGGCGCAGATCAACCGATCGCCCGGATCGAGGAACAGCTGACCCGCGATGCTCAGCGCATGCGTCAACGCGCAGGTGACCACCGGCCGACTGATCTGCGCGTCACCCAGCGAGGGGTTCTTCGCGTAGATCATCGTCTGCCACCGATCGCGCAGCGCTGGCTTGCCGTAACTGGGCGCGTAGAGAAGCGCATCGCGCATGGGCAGGTTGAAGTGCTTGCCCACGCAGTCGAGCGCGAGCGGCTCCCCGTCGTCTTCGAGGGCGACGCCGATGGTCGCGTTGATGCCCTTGCCGCGGGCTTGGCCTGCCTGCGCGAGGATCCCGCGGCTTGGGAAGAACGCGGCGCTGCCCTTGGCCGAGAGGCTGGCGGCGATGGCCGGGTTGAGCGCCTCGATGCGCGCGTTGAGTTCGGCAGCGATCGGCGAGAGAGTCGGGGTGTTCATGGTCGTCCTTGCAGGCGCGACGCCGATGGATCCAGCGTCGAGAGAGGGGCCGAATGTCGCGCGTCGCCCCGCGCCAAGGCAAGCTCTATCGGGCGCTTGGGGGGCTGGCTGGTGCCGCCGAGATGACCTTGAGTTCCTTCTGGCGCACGAACCGACGACCCCAACGCTGCATCCGGCGTCCTTGGCGCTTGCTGAGAACCGGGATCGTGTCACGCCGGGTGTAGCTCATCAGGTTGCCGCGCACCTTTGAGTGCCTGGGGTGCCCAAAGAAGTGACCCAGCTCGTGCGCGAGCACGGTCTCCCCCGCCTGCGCCGACACGATGACAAGGTGGCGCACGAAGCCCTTGGCACCATGGACGCGACCGTACGGACGCCAATGCACGCCCTGGCGCATGACCTGCGGATCGTGAATGTCGCGCAAGCTGCGCACGATGAAGACGTTGATCACATCGGGCTTGAGGTGGGCGCCGAGGGCGTTGCGATCGCGCCGGTTCTCAAGGGCGGCATCAGACGCGGGCAGCACCACTTGGCCCGCCTTCACGAAGGTGATGGCATGCACGCCGAAGATCTGTTGCGCGCTCTGCATCTGCTCCGCGATCCAGGCCGCGTCAACGACCGGATTGCCCGCGGCATCGGGCGCCACATGAAACAGCAGTGGGTAGGT
>JBNMOZ010000496.1:0-5047 GCA_051276005.1 Bradymonadia bacterium
AATGACTTCAAGGTCAAAGATATCGCGGCGGACGTCCACGTTGAGTTCGCCGAGACCGACTCCGAAGCGCTCGACGCCCAAGCCAACCCGGTGGCCTATGCCGGACGCGTGATGGCCGTGCGGTCCTTCGGGCGAGTCGTCTTCTTGGCGATCGACGATCGCAGCGGTCGTCTGCAGGCGATGCTCATCAAGAAGGCGGTGCCCGCCGAAGACTGGGCGCTGCTCGAGCACCTCGACGTGGGCGACATCATCGGCATCACCGGCACGGTGATGCGCACTCGCAAGGGCGAGCTGTCGGCCAAGGTCGAGCGCCTGCGCATCCTCACCAAGAGCGTTCGCCCGCTGCCCGAGAAGTGGGCCGGTCTGACCGACGTCTCGGTGCGCTATCGCCAACGGTACGTCGACTTGATCGCCAACCCTGAGGTGCGTGAGGTCTTCAAGACGCGCTCGCGTATCGTCTCGTATTTGCGGCGTTTCCTTGAAGCGCGCGACTACCTCGAGGTCGAGACCCCGATTCTGGCGCCGCTTTATGGCGGCGCCGCGGCGCGCCCGTTCAAGACGCATCACAACGCCTGGGATATGCCGCTATATCTGCGGGTCGCGCCCGAGCTCAACCTCAAGCGGCTGGTCGTCGGCGGCCTGCACCGCGTGTACGAGCTCAACCGTTGCTTCCGCAACGAGGGCGTCTCGACGCGGCACAACCCCGAGTTCACGATGCTCGAGTTCTACGAGGCCTTCGCGACGTACGAAGACCTCATGAACCTCAGCGAAGAGATGCTGCGCGGGCTGTGTGCAGAGCTGACCGGCGGCACGACGATCGAGTACGGCGAGCACACAATCGACTTCGGCGTGCCCTTCCGCCGCATCACGATTCGCGATGGTCTGGTCGAGATCGGCGTGCCCGAAGACAAGCTCGACGACCTCGATACGCTCATCGAGCACGCCACGCGACTGGGCATCCGCAAGCCGGAGCGCATGGGTCTGGGCTATCTGCAGTTGGCCGTCTTCGAGGAGGCCCTCGAGTCGACTTTCATTCAGCCGACCTTCGTGATCGACTATCCGCTTGAGGTCTCGCCGCTCTCGCGCAAGAAGGACGCCGATCCGACGCTCGTCGATCGCTTCGAGCTGTTCATCGCCGGTCGCGAGTTGAGCAATGCCTTCAGCGAACTCAACGATCCGGCTGATCAGCGGGCACGCTTCGAGGGCCAGGTCGCGCAGCGCGAAGCCGGCAACGACGAAGCGCACCCAATGGACGAAGACTACGTGCGCGCCCTCGAGTATGGCCTCCCGCCGACCGCAGGGCAGGGCATCGGCGTTGACCGCCTCGTGATGCTCTTCACCGACAGCGCGTCCATCCGCGACGTGATCTTCTTCCCGCTCATGCGCCCGGAAGCCTGAGCGGGCGTGGCCGCCTTCGAGGCCCTTGTCGGCTGGCGCTATCAGCTGCGTCGCCGCCCCAACCCGCGTATTTTGATCGCCGGGATCATCATCGCCGCCATCGGCGGTGGCTTGGCGTGGTGGGGCTATAGCGAGCTGAACACGCAGGGGCGATCGATCGCGCTGTTCGGTGACACGATGAGCATGTGGCGCCTGATCATGTCGATCGGTGGTGGCATAGCGGCCTTCGGTGTCACGGTCTTTCTCTTCGGAATCTTCAGCCTCTTCTTGACGGTGTTCAGCGCGTTCAGTGCGTTCATGGTCGCCATTGGCGTGGCCGAAGTCATCTTGGTGCTCGGTGTCATGAATGGCTTCCAGGGCGACCTGCGCAAGAAGATCATCGAGACCGAAGCACACATCATGATCGAGCCGGCTAAGACCGGTGACTACCTGAGTGATTACAAAGGGTTGGCTGAAAAGGCCCGCGGCGTCGAAGGCGTCGTCGGGGCCACCGCCTGGCTGCGCACCGAGGTCATGCTTTCGGCGCCGCGCAACCTCGCTGCGGTCGCTCTGACGGGCGTCGACACCGAGACGGTCGGGCAGGCCAACAAGCTGCCCACCTTGATCAAACACGGCACCCTGGAAGAACTCGACGATCCGAACCGTTTGGATGTGCGGCTGCGCAAGAGCGGCAGCAGGCTGCGCCCCGCGGCCCCGTCCTCGGATCCCGACGATCGACCGGAGAGCCCCGATGCCCCGTCAGGCGGCGACGATGCCGATGCCGAGCTCGCCGCGATGGGCATGGCGTTCCCCACCCCGAGTCAGGCCCGCAAGGCGCCGCCACCCTCCCTGTTGCTGGGCGCTGAGCTGCGACGCAACCTGTCCTTGTGGCCGGGCGAAGGCGTCAACGTGATCTCGCCGTTTGGTGACTTGGGCCCCACGGGTCCGGTGCCCAAGAGCCGCCCGTTCCGGCTCTCGGGGTGGTTCGAGTCGGGCATGCTCGAATACGACACCAAGCTTGCGTATGCCAGCCTGGCTGCCGTGCAGCACTACATGGGCTTGGGCGACGTGGCCGGCGCGGTGCAGGTACGCGTGACCGATCTGGAGCAGGCCCGCGGGGTGCGCGATGCCCTGCGAGCGGCCCTGCCTGAAGGCGTGCGGATCACCGACTGGACCGAGCGCAACCAGAACCTCTTCAGCGCACTCAAGCTCGAGAAGATCGCGATGTTCTTGGTGCTGACCATCAACATCCTGCTCGCGGCGTTCTCGATCATCAGCACCCTTGTGATGACCATTATCGAGCGCAAACGAGAGATCGCGATCTTGATGGCGATGGGCTCGACGAGCCGCTCGATCCTGCGGATCTTCATGAGCCAGGGCGCCTTTACGGGCGTGCTCGGGGCGCTGATCGGGTCGACGCTGGGGTTGTCGGGGGCGTACGTATTGGCATCTATGGGGTTGCCCCTGAATACCGACGTCTATTACATCGACGCCATTCCGGTGGACGTTCGGCTCGCCGACGTGCTCGCCATCAACGCGGTCGCGGTGCTTGTCAGTCTCGTCTCGACCGTATATCCCGCTCGCTATGCCTCGCGCCTGCGCCCAGTGGAGGGCTTGAACGCCGTATGACAGCGCCCCCCGCCCACAACCCTCTGCTCGAAGTGCGGGGTCTGTCCAAGTCGTTTCAACACGACGGCCAGACCATCAGCGTGCTCAAGGACATCGACTTCGCGATGCAGCCGGGCGAGCGGGTGGCCATCGTGGGCACATCGGGCGCCGGCAAGAGCACGCTGCTGCACGTCTTGGGCACGCTCGATCGGCCCACAGCGGGCAGCATTCACTTCGAAGGCAAAGACCTGGCGAAGCTCAGCGCCCGCAAGCTGGCGGCGTTTCGCAACCAGTCGGTCGGCTTCATGTTCCAGTTTCATCACCTGCTGCCCATTTTGACGGCGGTGGAGAACGTGATGATGCCGGCGTTGATCCAGCGCGCATCCAAGGCAGAGGCCCGTGATCGCGCCGAGAGCTGGCTCGAGGCCGTTGGGCTGAGTCATCGGCTCAAGCATCGACCCGGCGAGCTGTCGGGTGGCGAGCAGCAGCGCGTCGCGCTGGCGCGTGCGTTGATGAGCACCCCGCGCATTCTCATGGCTGATGAGCCCACCGGTAACCTCGACAGCGGCACCAGCGATGGGATCCATGCATTGTTCGACAAGATGAACGACGAGCATGGCACCGCGCTGCTCATCGTGACCCACAACACGGCGCTGGCGCGTCGCATGCCGCGTCGATTGCGCATGCTCGATGGCCAACTGATTGAGGAGAACGCGGCTTGATGCGCGCGAAGAGCAATACATTCGCGATCCCGCCGTTCTCGGCCATGACCGGTGGCGTCACCTGCATGGCGGTCACCGCGCTGCTTTTGGCGCTCGTGGTGCCAGCGAGCGCGCAGCTCATCTCGCCGCTGGGTCAGCCAGGCGGCCCCCCGGCCTCAGCGCCGCCCGCCGCGCTGGGCGTCAACATCGATGGGGTCAAGGTCGAGGGCAACCGCCGCTCCGAGGCCGACGCGATCCTCGGTGTGGTCGCCAGCAAGGCCGGCACCCGCCTCGATCGGGCGCGTCTGCGCGCCGATCTGCGGGCCATCTTCAAGCTGGGCTTCTATCGCGATGTGCAGGTCGACCTGACCCAAACCGACGGCAAATGGATTTTGACGTTCTTGGTCGAGGAGAAGCCGTCGGTGCGCCGCGTGCGCCTCGAAGGCAACACCGAGGTCGACGACGACGACATCAAGGACATCCTCGATATTCGTGCCTTCGGGGTCCTCGACCTGGCCAAGGTCACGCGCAACGCCGAGAAGATCAAAGACCTGTACACCGAGAAGGGCTACTTCCTCGCCGAGGTCGATTACGAGCTCGTCACGCTGCCCGACAACCAGGTCGACGTGGTCTTCCGTATCACTGAGAAGCAAGAGGTCAAGGTCGCCAAAGTGACCATCGTCGGCAACACCCAGCTGGGCGAAGAGTACATCACGAGCAAGCTCGAGACCCGCGCGGGCGGCGCCCTCGACTTCATGACCGGCGCGGGCAGCTTCAAGGCCGAGGCCTTCGAGCGCGACCAGATGCGCGTCAACCAGTTCTACTACGATCAGGGCTACATCAAGGCCCGCGTCGGCAAGGCGAAGGTCGAACTCAGCGCTGACAAGTCTGAGCTGTACCTGACCATCCCGGTCGAAGAGGGCGAGCGCTTCCGCACCGGCGAGGTCGAGCTGAGCGGTGAGTTCCTCAAGGAGCACCCCAAGGAGAAGCTGAGCAAGCTGATCGCGCTCAAGCAGGGCGAGTGGTTCTCCAGCACCCGGCTGCGCGAGACCCTGCAGGCCGTCGGCAACGTCTACAAGGACGAGGGCTACGCCTACGTCGAGCTGGTGCCCAACACCGCGGTCGACGAAGACGCGCGGGTTGTCGCCCTCGATATCAGCATCAAGACCGGCAAGAAGGTGCGCTTTGGCCGCATCCGCGTGGTGGGCAACACCCGAACGCGCGACAAGGTCATCCGCCGCGAGATGCGTATCTACGAGGGCGAGTACTACTCGTCAAAGGGCCTCGATCGCTCGCGGCGCCTCGTGACTCGGCTGGGCTTCTTCGAGACGGTCGACATCCGCACCACGCGCGGCGCCAGC
>JBNMOZ010000497.1:0-5043 GCA_051276005.1 Bradymonadia bacterium
GAGATCATGCTGATCCGACTCTGCACGATCGGGCTCCTCGCCACGCTGGCCGGGGGCTGCGACTCCCTCGACTGCGGCCCCGGCACCTACCGCGATGGCGATCGCTGCACGCCCGCGGTGCAGGTCAATTGCGGCGAGGGCACGACCTTCCAAGACGGCGAATGCGTGGCGATGACCGCGCCCCAACCCGACGCCGAGCCAGAGAGCGATCCGGTCACCTGCGGTCCGGGCACCGTCCTCGAAGGCAACATCTGCGTGCCCGACGGCGTCGTCGTCATCCCCGACATGGGCATGGCGATGGACTTGGGCCCTGACACCGACATGGATCCCACCGATATGGGGTTGGCCATGGATACGGGGCCCGACATGGCGCCCGACATGATGCCGCCCCCGCGCTGCCCCCCCGGCCTCGAACCCGGCGCGCCCCCGGCTAATTGTGGCCGTCTGCCACCGGGCGCCTTCTGCGTCACCGGCGTCGCGACCGAGTTCATCAATGGCTGCGCGCTCCCGTCGAACGCGGGCCTCATCGCCCTGGTCATCGACCCGGTCGCCGCCGCCACCGGCGCGCCGGTGGAGGAGTACACCCGCGGCTTCGGCGCCATCGGCCCCAGCGGCACGTTCGCCATCACCGCGGCTGGCGAATCGACCCAGCTCGCGCTGGTCATCGACGAGTCGCCCGACGTGCCCAACGACGTCTGGACCCGTTCGGTCAGCGGCGTCTCGGCCGCCCAGCCCACGGCCGGTCAGGTGTTCAACATCAGCGCCTTCGCCAGCACGCGCGCCACCCAGAACGTCTGGAACGCCGCCCTGGGCCTCGGCGAGTTCGGCCTGGAGAACGCCGGCTTCCTGATCGGCCGCGTGCTCACCATCGGTGAATCGGGCCTGATCCCTGTGGCCGACGCCCGCGTGCGCGCCAGCAGCATCGACGCCATCGCCTGCGCCGAAGACACGCCCTGCCTGCGGTTCTTCGACGACGACCCGGGTTTGACGGGCTTGCAGCCAGTGGGCGCGGGCGCGACGGGGGCCAGCGGCGGCTTCTTGATGATCCTGCGCGGCGCGCCGGTGTTTCAAGACCAGTTCGTGGTCGATCGGCAAGACGACGTCTACGCGCCGATCCCGGGTGGGGCGAGCCAGGGCAGCGGGTTTCATACGGCCTTCGTGCCGATGCAGTAGGCCCAGCGCTGCGCTGACTTCCCCGCGGTGCTCGACTGATCCACCGCGGCGCCAACCATCGCGCTGTGCCGCGAAACATGGCATCATCCGCGGCATATGAGCCTAATCGATCAATTCCAGAGCGTGTTCCGCTCGGCCTCCAAGCCGGTGTACCGCCCGACGCCGCGGCGCTTCGAAAAAGTGTTGCTGCTCACCGACCTGCCCACCGCCGAGGCCAACGCCTATGCCGAGCGGGCCCACGCGCTCGTCGCCAAGGCGCGGGGCATGGGCAAGGCGCCGTGGGTCATCACCGACGTCGACGCCGCGCCGTCGGTGGGCGACTTGCTGGCCCTCATCGAGCGCGAGCAGCCCGACCTGGTGGTGGCTTATCGCAACCTGCACTCCACGGGCTGGCAGTGGCCCTACACGCTGGGCGATCACGTCGTCGTGCTCACGCAGGTGACCGATGTGCCGGTGCTGTTGTTGCCGCGCCCTGACGCGTTGGATCCGAGCCGCGGCACCGACAGCGTCATGGCGGTGACCGATCACCTCGCGGGCGACGCGCGGCTCGTCGACGCGGGCATCGCCTTCACGGCGCCCAACGGTACGCTCTACTTGAGTCATGTCGAAGACGACGCCATCTACGCGCGCTACATCGAGATGATCGGCAAGATCCCCAACCTGCCCACCGATGTGGCCCAGGTTGAGCTGCGCGCGCGCATGCTCAAGGAGCCGGCCGACTACATCGCCTCGGTGCAGACCGCGCTCGCCAACGTCGACCTGACGGTGCAGGCCGAGGTGCAGATGGGGCATCACCTGTCGACCTATCGCCAGCTCGTGCAAAAGCACGGCGTCGACCTGCTCGTGCTCAACACCAAAGACGACGATCAACTCGCCATGCACGGCCTCGCCTACCCCCTCGCGGTGGAGCTGCGCGACGTGCCGCTTCTGATGTTGTGAGCGACCAATGAACCCTGTTCTTGCTTCTACTGGCGCCGGCGCCGCCGCAGCTTCGCCCCACGCGATCCCCCTGTGGATCACGCTCATCTTCGCGGGCCTGCTGCTCGGCCTGGTGCTGTGCCTGGCCTTCGAAGAGAAGATCCACGCGAAGAAGTCGGTCATCGCCGGCGTATTCGCCGTGGTCAGCCTGCTCACGGCCGCCGCTTTCGGCATCTTGCCGCTGGGCCCCGTGACCAACTCATTCGGCGAAGCCCTGCACATGCCGGTGTTCATGCAGGGCGTCGACTGGGGCGTGATCGGCATCATCCTGGGCTCGAGCGTCTTCGTCGACGTCACCTCGCGCTCAGGCCTGTTCACCTGGATCGCGCTCAAGCTCACCAAGAAGTCGGGCGGCGATCCGCTCAAGCTGCTGTGGCTCTATGGCGGCATGACGGTGGTCTTCTCGGCGGTGCTCAACAACGTCACCGCGATGATCATCGTGGGCTCGTTGACGGCCGTCAGCCTCGAGAAGCTCAACCGGCGCGACAAGCTGCTGGGCTTCCTGCTCATTGAAGGATTGCTGACGAATATCGGCGGGTTGCTGACGCTCATCAGCTCGGTGCCGAACATCATTGTGGGGTCGGCGGCGGGCATCACCTTTGTCGACTTCTTCGTCGCGGCGGCGCCCTTCGTCGTCGTCGCCACGGGCATCACGTTGTGGATGGGCGCGCGGCAGTTCGACATCAAGAAGCTGGCCACCGATGCCCAGCGCGAAGAGGCGGCGCGGCAGGTCGAGGGCTTCGATGAGAACGACGGCATCAGCTCGCCGGGCTTCTTCAAGTTCGGCGTGATCATGACGCTGGTCTTCATCGCCACCATCGCCACCACGTCGGTGCTGCCCTGGGTCAGCGATCTGGGCATGGCCTGGGTCGCGCTGGCCTTCGCGGTCATCATGATCGTGCGGTTCAAGAGCGAGCCCGACCAGTTCTACCGGGCGGTGGACTGGGACCTCATCGGCTTCTTCGTGGGGCTGTTCATGGTCATCAACGTCATGGAGCACGCCCAGGTGCTCGGCCTGATCGGCAAGGGCTTAGCGGCGATCATTGGCATGGGCGAGGTGAGCGGTGGGGCCGCGTTGCTGGTCTCGTCGGCGGGCTTCAGCTCGGTGACCGACAACATCCCGCTGGCGGCCATGCTGGCCAAAATTTTGGGTCAGCTGGGCACGCCGGCCGACTCGTCGATGTGGTGGTCGGTCATCTTCGGCGCCAACTTGGGCGGCAACATCACGCCCATCGGCTCGGCGTCGACGCTGGTCGCGGTCACGATCATCCACTCCAACAAGCTCAAGCTCACCTTCGCGGGCTTCGTGAAGAAGGCCGCGCCCTACGCGCTGGTGCAGATCATCTTGGCCACGGCGTACGTGCTGATCTTCCTGCGCTAGTCAGCTCGCCAACACCCCCGCCAGCACATCCGGCACGTCGGTCATGATCCCGCCGATGCCCAGATCGATGAGCGCCCGCATATCGGCCTCGTCATCGATCGTCCACACGTTGATCCAGCGATCGTCGGCCTTCGCCGCGGCCACCAGCAGCGCGTTGGTCAGCACCATGCCGTTATGCCGCATGGGCATGTCCAACACGGTCCAGCGGTCGTCGGCCGGTGGCGTCTGACCCGACAGCGTCTTCATCAGCCACGTCGTCAGCGCCGCCCGCGGGAAGAAGTGGCAGGCGTCGGGCAGCGCGGTGTGCAGGGCAGCCGCGATGGCGTCGTGCTCGCTGCCCATGCACACCCGATCGATCGCGTCGCATTGGCGCAGAACCTCGACGAAGGCCACCACCAGGTCGAGGCGGTTGGGCTTGAGATCGATGTTGAAGCGCATGCCGGGCAGCGCCTCGAGCACGTCGATCAGGCGCGGGGCGCCGTGGCCTTGGCCGCGATAGGGGAAGGTCTGCTTCTTGTCGGGCGTGAACCGATAAGCCGCGTCGATCTGCGCCAACTCGGCGGCGGTCTTGTCGGCCACCAACCCCTGCGCATCGCTGCAGCGCTCGAGCCGATCGTCATGCCAGACGATGACCTCGCCGTCGGCCGTGAGGTGCACGTCGGTCTCGATCATCTGCGCGCCCAGCGCCGCAGCCTGCTCGAAGGCGAAGAGGGTGTTCTCGGGGAACCGCAGCGCACCGCCCCGATGCGCGATGGGCACCGTGGCGGTCAGGCCGGCAAAGAAGGGATGGTCCAGGCGCGCCATGAGGCCTCCGCGGGTCGATTCAAGCCGGAATCAGTGCTGTCAGTGCCGCGTCGTGGTCTCGGCGCGGGTGCCGATGTCGAGCAGCAAGCGGGCGATATGGGCACAGGCGATGTCGAGCCGAACGCCGCCGTCGCAGGTGTCGAGCAGGCGGTGGCGGATCTTGTCGTCGCGGATCAGGTGGGCGCCGATCATATGCACCAACGCGTCGGCGCCCTGGGCTTGCTTGAGCATCAAATCGACCGCCGTGCGGGTCGCGTCTTCATGCGTCGCCACCTGCGCGAGCAGCATGCGCAGCCGCGGGTAGCGCGGATCGCCCGGCATGCTGGGGCTGTCCATCAGCCGATGCACCGCGAGCTCGCGAAACGGCCGCCCCTGGGGGGGCTGCGCTGGCGGATGCTCGAAGCGCAGCTGCGCACGATCGATCCCGCGCACGATGATGTTCCAGGTCTTCTGCTCGGTCTCCTGAGCCGCCAAGATCATGCCGACACCCATAACGGGCCGCAGGGCCTCGGGATCATCGGGCGTGGGCGCCAGGCCGGCGATCGCGATAGAGCGCTCGTGCTGCATGCAGTGCTCGAGCAGCTGCACGTAGCGCGGCTCGAAGATGTGCAGCGGCAGCAGCGTGCCGGGGAACAGGCACACGCCGGGCAGCGGAAACACTGCGATGCGTTCGAGGCGGGCGTCGGAGACAATCATCAAGGGCATCC
>JBNMOZ010000498.1:0-5022 GCA_051276005.1 Bradymonadia bacterium
AAAAGATCGGCTGTGTTGCCGCGCCGGGCGAACCGCATGGCGGTGCTTGGTGGTGGGCGTTCTTGGCGGTGGGTCTGCGGCGGCGCACCCGCGGCTGACACGCTGGCGCGACGGGCCCCCCTCAGTAGACTGGCACCGGCTCCGTGGGATCGCCCACCGTCGACCGTCGCCCCCGCCAAGCGCGCCGCAGCTCCAGATCGATCTCTGTCGCTCGGCGATGCCGCGCCCACTCGATCTCGGCGGCCTGCGTCGGCTTGCCCAACTCGCGCCGCGCCAACAGTCGCTGAAAGAGCCCCGCCTCGCACTCCGGATCGATGGTCAGCAGATGCTCGGCTGCCCGCAGTGCGCCCGCAGGATCCTTCGACACGCCCCGCAGCCGGGCCACCAGCGCGAGCACCTTTCGGTCGTCGGGCAACCGGGTGAGCAATCGCTCCGCCACGAGCAGCGCGGGCGCCGTCCGATAGGCCCGGGCCAGCGCGCTCGCCTGAATCCACAGCGCGTTATTCGGCGCGTCCTCACCCAGGGCGTCGACGATCTCGGCGACCTTGGTGGTCTGCCCCAGCGCTTGTGCGATGCGCGCTCGGAGCGTGGGCAGCGGCGGGCCGCCTTCGAGCAGATCTCGCGCCTGCACCACGTGGGTTGAGAGCCCTTGCGCGAGCGCGGCGGCGTGCTCGGCGCGATGGGCCCAATCGGCCTGCTTGGGCGCGCGGCCGTTGACCAGCGCGACTTCGGCCCGGGCAAGCTCGGTGATCGGCGGGCTCAGGCAGCGCGCCTTGCGCGGCCCATCCGCCAACGAGGCGCACGCGAACCGGGCGTACGCGGGGGAAAACTTCTGATAGCGAAGCCGCGCCACGACCCGCGTTGTGCCGTCAGGAATCCGGTAGCGGGCCACCTTGGGCTGACCGGGCATCAAGCGCGTGTCGAAGGCGACCGCCCGTTGATGCTGCACGTCGCGGCGCTGCAGCAGCCGGCCATCCGCGTCGACGGCCCAAGTGCGCAGGTAGTGATCGGCGTTGAGGGTGAGGGTCTCGCCCACATCATCGAGCGCCTGCCACTCGACCCACACCTGGTTGCTGTCGGCGGTTCCGCCGGGGAAGGCGTGCCCCGCGCCGCGGTTATGCAGCACCACGTCGACCAGCCCCGGCCCGCCGTCGGCCAGACGCAGCGTCACGACGTCTTGCAAGAACGCTTGGGTCGCGGCCAGCTGATCCGCGTCGTCTTCGAGGTGCGCGAGCGCGGTGTTGGCGCCCAAGAAGCGGTGGCTGCGCACCTGCCCCTTCTGGGCGCCCTTCTCTTTGGGGCCCGCGGCGACGCGCGGCATATGGCAGTCGGTGCAGGTCTGCTCGCCCGCGACCGGGAACAGCGACCGCACGCCGCGCCCCGCATAGCCGCTGTCGCGCCAATCACCCCATTCGTCCTGGCCGCGGTACCACCGCTCGTGGGTGACCGTCTCGGGCAGGCCGACACGATGACAGGTGCCGCACAGCGCCGGCGTCTTCAGGATGGGGCGCGCGACGTGCTTCGCGTGCTCACGTCCCGGCTTGGGCCCCGTCAGCTCGGCACGAAACAGGCCGTTGCCCCGCCGATCGACTTCGGCGATGCCGTGACAGGCCATGCAGGCGATCCCGGCTTGGGCATCTCGGCTCTCTTCATCAATAGATTCAGCCATTTGCGCGACCAGCGCCGGATCGTGGCAGTCGCCGCAGAACGTGCTCGCTTCAAAGCCGCGCTCAGCCCGAAAGGCCCGCGTTGAGGCCGCGTAGTACGGGTTGTTGAAGCTCGACAGGCGATGCGCCGAGCTCTGCCATTGCGCGGTCACAGCGGGGTGGCATTTGACGCAGGCGCCGGCCCCAATGGGCTCGCCGTACGTGAGGAGATTGGGGCTGACAACGGCCGGGCTCGGGGCGAACTCAGCGGCGAGGACGAGGACCACGCTGAGGCCGACGCCAATCATCCGGCGTCTCGCAGCGCCCGATCAGCGGCGTTGAAGCCGCACATGCCGTGCACGCCCGCGCCGGGGTGCGCGTAGCTTGAGCACAGATAGACCCCGGCGACCGGCGTGCGATAGCGGAAGTAGGGAAACGCCGGGCGGAAGATCAGCTGGTTGGTCCACTGGTTCGAGCCGCCGCCCAAGTCGCCGCCGACCAGGTTCTGGTCCATCTCCTCGAGGTCGACCGGCGACCAGATCTTGCGGGCCTTGATCGTGGCCCGAAAGCCCGGCGCCAGGCCCTCGATGCGCTGCTCCATCACGTCGGCGAAGCGCTCTGACTCGGTCGCCCAATCGGCGTTGCTGGGCACGCGGGAGTAGGCCCACAGCGCCTGGCAGCCCGCCGGGGCCCGGCTGGGATCGAGCAGGGACTGCTGGCCGATGACCAAGTACGGGTTGTCGGGGATCTGGCCCCCGCGCACTTGACGGGTGAAGCGCACCAGGTCGTCGATGCTGTCGCCGGCATGCACCACGGCGCCCGCTCGGCAATCCTCATGCAGCCACGGCACAGGGCCATCGAGGGCCCAATCGACCTTGAACGTGCCCCACCCCCGCGGGAACTTGCGCATGCGCCGCTCAAGCCGCCCGGGCAGGTTGGCGTCGGCGAGCAGTTTGGTGAACAAGGCGGGGGCGCCGGTGTTGGCCAGCACCAGCGACGCGTCGATCTCGGTCCCGTCGGCCAGTCGAACCGCCGCCGCGCGCCGGTCGCGCACGATGATCTGCGTGACCTGCGCGCCCAGTTGGACCGCGCCGCCCTTGCTCTCCAAGCGACGCACGAGCGCGTCGGTGATCGCCTGCGCGCCGCCAATGGGCACCCGATTGCCCTGGGTCGCGGCCATCGTGCCGAGCATGTAGCCCAGCGCCGCGCCGAAGCGATCTTCAGGGCCCAGATCGACGTGCATGCCCAGCCCCGGCATCACGCGTCGCGTCTGCTCGGTGGTAAACCGGCTCCGCGAGAACCCTTGAGACGTCCGCAGCGCGACCCGCGCCATATGCCAGAGCCCGCGGGGCCCCAGCCGCAGCTTGTCCATCACCCCCGGCAGCGGGTTGAGCAGGGCGGCGATGAGCTGGGGTTCGATGCGTCGATGGGCGGCTATCAACCTTCGCCAGGCGTCGCCATCTGCGCCAAAGCGCTGGGCGGTCTCATCGTCGTCGCGGCAGATGCTGGCGCAGGATCCATCGGGCGCGGGGTGACAGCTTGCGATGGCAGCGTCGGCCCATGCGAGGCCGTGCGCGCCCAGATTCATCGCCTTGAAGGCCGGACTCACGCCTGAAAAGGGGAAGAAGCCTGCGCCCACGTCGTGCACGAAGCCCGGCAAGGTGCACTCGACTGATCCGACGGCCCCACCGGCGCGCTCAGCGTGCGCCTCGAGCACCAACACCTTTCGACCGGCGTCGGCGAGGCGGTTGGCGGCGACGAGCCCGTTGGGGCCACTGCCGATGACGAGGGCGTCGGGGGTCATTGGTCTCTCAGATGATACGGCTGAGGTGATACGGCTGAGGTGATGCGGCTCAGGGGGCGAAGCTTCGCAGAAGAGTTGGCTTCGTCGCAATTCACGACTGCGCCGCGCCGGAGCGCAGGCGAGGGCGAGCACCGCGGCTTTGTAGGACCCAAGGCACAGTCCCGGCGCGCAGCCGAAGGCGAGCACCGCGACTTTGACGCAAGGCTAGAGCTTGGGGATGCTGGTGCTCGTCTTCGCGTACCAGGCCTTCGCCGCGTCGATGATCGCAGTGGGGTTGGTGCGCAGATCGTCGCGCTTGTAGTCGAAGGACTTCTTCGAGAGAGCGCGCAACGCGCCGAGCGCCACGGCCTGCACGGTGCGCCCGTAGTCGAGCCGCAGCGGAATGGGCTCGGGCTCGGTCTCGACGCTGTAGACCGCCTGCGCGGTGTCGCCCAGCAGCGGCATGATGGCATGCACGGCCGATGGGTTGGCCAGCAGCCCCAGGGCCTCGATCGTCGCACCGCGCACATATGCGTTGGCGTGCTTGAGGTCGGCGACCAGCACCTTGGCCGTCGCCACCTTGTCGGTGCTCGTGGTGGCCATCAGCAGGTTCGCCGCGCCTTTGACGCCCGCGTTCTTGCTGGCCTGATGCTGCTTGGCCACGGCCGCGAGCTTGGGTGCAGCCGGGTTCTTGGAGTCGATCGTGCGCGCCATGCGCTCCATGAGGATGATGAGCGACGCCGAATCAGCGACATACTCAATGCTCATGAGGGCTTCGGTCACCTTGAGGTAGAGCGGATCCGCCACCGCCTCGCCGGCCTGAACGACCGGCAACGACACCAGCGCGCCCACCGCGGCGGTTCGGCTGGTCGGGTCGGCGTCCTGGCTCATCTTGATGACCGCGTCGAGGAAGGCGGGATCAGGCGTGCCGCTGAGCAGCAGCCGGGCCGCGTCGAGGGCAGCGACCTTGATCAAGGGGTTGCTCGCGCGCATGCGCACCCGCACCACTTTGCGATAGTCCTCGTCGACCTGCATGCCCTGACCCTTGCGCGTCGAGAAGGTGCGGCCCATCGCGCTCAGACCGCCGGCCACCGCGCGCGGATGCGGGTGTTTGGCGGCCAGATCGCGGAAGATGACGGCGTTCTTGCGGTTGCGCAGGGCGAGGCCCTTGAGCTTCCCGTCGAGGATCTTGAGCGCGAGCGCCTGACGGGCGTCCTGCTCAGCGGGCGTGAGGACATGGCTGATCACGACGGGGGCCACTGTGACGGCCGCCGCGCGGGTCGCGGGCGCTGCCTTGGATACCGGCGCTGGGGTTGTGCTGGCAGGCGCGTCGCTGCCCGAGGCCTTCGACGCCGGCGCGTCGCTGGTTGGCGCGGGGGTGGGCGTCTTCGCCTCACCGCAGCCAAACACCATGACAACCACCATCACGCCGCTACTTGGGACCATCCACCGCATCTTCACGCTCCTGTCCGCCAGTGATCTAGCGATGTAAATCGGGCGCAGAGAGTGCGGGGATGGCTACTGCCTGTCAATCGGCGTCAGCGCCGCTGCGTTCTTCGGCGCTGACGCCGGGGTCGAGCACCGCAGGCACCT
>JBNMOZ010000499.1:0-5010 GCA_051276005.1 Bradymonadia bacterium
GATCACGGCCTCTTTGAAGGTCGGCGCCCGCTGATCGAGCGTCTCTTCGGCCTCGTGTACGCGCCCCTCAACCGTCCACTCGCCGGTCGCGATCTTGCGGATCGTCACCGTCGCGCAGCACAGATCCAGGTCTGCGATCGCCTTCGCCACGCTCGGCCGCGTCGACGCCTTGCTCTGCTGAATGCGCACGGCCTCTTCAACGATCGCGTCGTCGCCCTGCGCCACCAGCTCGCGCTGACTCTCGGCGTCCAGCTTGGCCACCCGCGCTGCTTGCGTCAGCGTCACCGTGCCGCGCGCGACGGCGCCCACCAGCTCGGGCACGGCGTTGTCGATCAGCTTGCGCCCGCGGGCGATGGCCTTGGGCGAGACGTTGACCAACGCGGCGGCCGACTCGCGGGCCTGGCGGCGGATCTCTTTGTCAGACTGGGGCTTCGATACGGGCGCAGGCGCCTCATCGGGATCGTCCGACGGGGGCGGCGGCGCCTCGGCCCGCTCGGTCACGCGGCGCGCCAGCAGCTCTTCGGCCCGCGCCCCCACGATCGACTTCTGGCTGTCGGTGAGGTGCCGCCGGTGGAAGTTGAGCGACAGCACCCAGCGCACCGGATCGTCGCCCTCCCACTCGCTGACGATGGGCTCCACGCCCGCCAACTCGCAGGCCTTGAGCCGGTTGCGCCCGTCCAAGAGCAGCCCGCGATGCAGGATGACCGCCTGCTGCTGACCATTGGTCGAGATGTCGTCGGCCATCTCCGCGATCGACGCGGCGGACATCAAGGGGAGCATCGCGCAGGCCGGGTGCACGGTGTAGCCACAGATGGTCTGGTCGGACATGGGGGGCTCCGGTCGAATGTGAGTTGGGGTCGGGTGAATTGACCCGTTGGGTAGCACATTCGAGGGCGGGCGCGCTGGCGGCTGAGTAATGTCGATTCGAGTCATGGGTTTACCGCAAGCCTCCAGCGCGCGACCGGGGCTGCGGTCTTGGCGGCGGGGCTCTAGAACGACTCGCAGATGCCGTCATCGTTGCAGTTGCCATCTGCGCCACATTCGTCGAATCCGCTACAGGCTGCACCCAGCGGCGTGACCGCGACGCAGACCGGGGGGTTGTCGGCGTAGTTGCAGTATGCGTCCCTTGCGCAGCCGCGCGCATCGCCGCCGCAGGCCTCGCCCAGAGCGGTGGGCGTCACGCAGACCGGGGGTTCATCGGCCGTCACGGTCTCGCACAGGCGACCGTCGAGGCACACGAAGTCGAATGAAATTGACGACCCATCTTCGTTGATTCGACCGCAGGGCTCCATCTCGCCCTGCAAAGGGGTCGTTATCTTGTCGCAGGCCGGGATGGGCGGCGCGGTATCCAACTCGTCGCAGCTCAAGGTGGTCATTTGGGTCCGGGTCGCGGCCACGCAGGCGCCGCCCGCCTCTTGGTCGAACTCCGCCCACCCCAGCTTGACGAAGTCATCGCTGATCTGCGAGAGGCCGACGAAGAACTCGCGGCAGGTCGCCTGAGTTTGAAAGAATTCAACGGCGCCCGGGTCGCACTCGAAGATGCGCGAGCACTGCACGGCCGCGACCTGCTCGCCCATCGCAGCCAGGCTGGCAGCCCGCGGGACGCCGTCCCCCGAATCACAGCCCACCAAGGCAGTCGTCATCAGAACGGTCGAGAGGAGAAGTCGCATTCGATACCCCGGGGTCAGCACTATTTGGCCGCTGTGTTCATGCATAATTGAACCACAGCGCCGCCCGTGACGGCGCCGTGCAGCCCCTATTCATGGGCCTCATCGTTATGGTGAAATGTGCGGGTCGTTTGCGATCTGACCCAGAAGGTCGGCGGCGACGGTGGTGTGTTGATGGCTGCAAGAGCACTCAAACATTAGCCATGCATGTACTGAACGTGATTCGCTTCGGTATGCCGGGTCAGCCGCGATGGGCGCACCCGACCGCGGCGCTGATAATGGGCAGCCGCGCTCGCCCAGCCCGTTGAACGTATCGATGCGGAAGCTGTCCCACTCGATCGACGGATCGAACGCGTCGCGCCCGTTTGCGTCACCCTGGTCGATGCGACATTTGCGCCGCAGGGTGTGGTTGTTCGTCGTGAACTCACCTCTGCCCCAGGCGTCGCCCGGGTCTTCGCCGATACGCCCGAACACATCGAGGATCACACCGTCGCAGGTCAGCACGAGCGCGTCGTCGCCGTTGAATGTCAGGTTGCCCGATCGCTGAGCGCAGGCGGGGCTGGCGGCTGCGGCGCTGCACAACACAAAGGTGCCCCCTGCCGGGACCGGTGCGGCGACCAGCGCGATGCGCACCGCGTCTTCGCCGCCGTTTGAGCAGCGGTCGACCGCGCAGCCGTCCAAGTTCGCGGCCGCACCTGCATTGTAGATCTCAACGGCCTTGTTGTTGCCCGAGCCCTCGACGTACTCGCTGAAGAACAGGCGCGCATCACCGCCGGCAGGCGGCACCACGCCGTCGTCGCCGCTGGCGACGATCGAGAAGGCCGGCACCGCGATGCCCTGGAACCCGTTGACCTCGACCCGCAGCCGTTCACCTGCCTGCACCTGCACTGTGAGCGCCGCGCAGACGTCGCCGGCGTCGTCGTTGAAGGCGATGCGCACGCCGCCGCGGAACACACCCATCGTGTTATCGCTCGGGCAGTCGCCGTTGTTCGGACCGCGCGTGGCTAAGCGCACTTCGGCCGCGATCGGCCAGGCGAGGGTGACGACGCCGGTCTCACCTGCGTCGAGCGCCGGACGGTTATTAGGTCGCCGGGCGGTCGATCTCGTCGCCGAGCACCGGCTCTGGCTCGGGTTCAGCTTGGGGCTCAGGGTCGACGCCGCCCCCGTGCGATGCAGTGGCAGTTCGCCGCGTTGCGCTCAAATGACGGATTCTCGTCGTCAAAGTCGAAGTCGGCGATGCTCGCATCACAGCTGTCAACGACCTCAATTCGATGATCGAACAATTGGCTCGAATAGAACACGAAGCAAGCCACGCCGGGCTGTTCATCTGCCATATCGAAGAGGCGGCCGCCCGCGGTGCGACAGCTGCGGATGGGCTGCACGCGGTCGTCGCAATCCAGGCCGCGTCGCGCGCAAATGCTGCGGCATGCGTTCTCGTTGAAGCGCAGCCGCTCGGTCCGTTGCGCTGTATACGCGCAGCGATCACCCGCGCAAATGCGCTCAGTGATGCTGATCGTCTCGTCGCTTGGCAGCAGATCCGCGTCGCTCGGGCACGCGCTCTCACAGGCGCCACAATGATCGGGATCGGTGGCCAAGTCGGCGCACTCTACCGCGCAAACCGTGCGCTCTCCGCAACTGGCCGCGCACATGCCTTGGTCGCAAACTTCGGCGAAGATCGGGTCTTGGCAAATGTTGCCGCACCGGCCGCAGTTACTGTCGTCGGACAGCACGTCAGGGCTGCCGTCCGGACACTCACAGACCCCAAATTCGCACGCCATGCCGTTCTCACAGGCTTGGCCGCACGCCCCACAATGGTCATTGTTAAAGGAGAAGTTCACGCAGCGTCCATCGCAGACCGGGCCAATGCCGCAGGGGTTGCGGCATTGGCCCGCCTCGCAGACCGCCGCCCCGCCGATCGCGCCGGGGCAGACGTTGCCGCAGCGCCCGCAGTGATTGGGGTCGGTGTTGAAGTCGATGCTCTGGGCCTGACCTTGCATGCCCGGGCAGTTGAGGTAGCACTCCGCCGAGATGCACTGGCTGAGCGCGGTGGGCAGACGATCGCAAGCTGGGCCGCAGCTGCCGCAGTTCTCCACGTCGTCGGTCAGCCTGCTGCACGTGCCGTCGCAGTCGAAAGTGGCGTCCGGGCAGCCTTCGACTGAGCACGCGCCATCACTGCAGACCTCGCCAGCGCCGCAGCCGGGTCCGCACTCGCCGCCGCAGCGATCGGGGCCGCAGACAGCGCCCGCACATTCGGGTTGGCACCCGCCGCCTGCGCCGCCTGCGCCGCCTGCGCCGCCCGCGCCACCTTCGCCGCCCGCCGCGCCCGCGCCACCTGCGCCGCCTGCCGCACCCGCACCGCCTGCGCCCACAGTGCCATCCACCCGAATCATCGAGCCTGAATCGCCATCATCGCAGCCGATCGCCAGGGCGAGCAGTGCACCGAGAATGAAACGTGTCTTCGTCGAAACGACCTCTGCATCTTGATGGCCCCGTGTTGTAGGGACTCTCAAAGAGAGAGCACGCGTACCGCCAACGTCAACCAATCACGGCCAAGGCCCCACCGGTCAGGTCGGCGACAAGGCGAGAGGGATTGGC
This sequence comes from Bradymonadia bacterium, assembly GCA_051276005.1. GTDB lineage: Bacteria > Myxococcota_A > Bradymonadia > UBA7976 > UBA1532 > JBNMOZ01. The sequence continues at coordinate 4,263 of JBNMOZ010000499.1, forward strand.
CCCTAAAGCGACCGGCGAGCCGTTGCCCGTCTCTGCCTGTGCTTCGCCGGGGACGGCGGGTGCAATCCGGTGGACGCGCTGCTCGTGAGAGTCCGGGGCGGACGCGAGCCTGAGGTGGTAGAACCGGTGCGGCAGGCTTGAGACCGCCGCTTGAGACCGTCGCATGACCGCGACCCAAAATGGAGACGCTGATGGGCAAGGTCGGACACCCCAGCCCGTTCGCGTTGCGGGTCGTTCATCGGCTCATTCGTCCGGTCGTCCGGCTCGCCTTTCGGCCCACCATCGAGGGCCTCGAACACCTGCCGATCGACCGCCCCTACCTTCTGGTCGCCAACCACTCCGCGGGCTTGGGTCTCGCCGAGGTGCTGTCTTTCATCACCGTGTATGTCGGGGCCTTTGGGGGCGCGCGTCCACTGGCTGGCTTCGCGCATCCGGTGGGATTCAAGGTGCCATTGGGTGCGCGCCTGCACGGCCACCTGGGCAGCATCCCCTCGACCTATGAGGCCGCCTACGCCGCGCTGGCCGACGGGGTGCCGATCCTGGTCTTCCCCGGCGGAGACCATGAGACGCTGCGCCCCATCTGGCAGGCCAACCGGGTCGACTTCGGGGGCCGTAAGGGCTTCGCGCGCATCGCGATCTCGGCGCAAGTGCCGGTGATCCCCATGGGCATCACCGGCAGCCACTTGACCGCCCCGATGCTCTGGCGTGCGCGCAGCCTGGCGTGGATCCTGGGGCTCCCCCGTCTGCT
>JBNMOZ010000500.1:0-4986 GCA_051276005.1 Bradymonadia bacterium
GAAGACGCCCAGTTCGCCCACGGCATCCGACGCACCCGGGCCGCGCGCTTGAAGGCCACGCTCTGGAACCTGCCGGCGCTCGCGACGATGCACCGCAACTGGTGCATTCCCGAGAATCGACCGATCCAATTGCGCGGGACGTGGCGCGGAGAGTCGTTTCGGATCAAAGACTTATGTGACGAGGGCTGGCAGGCACAGATCCCCGGCGCGACGGGGGCGTGGCTGGGCTACCAGCGCTTTCAGAAGAACCTGTCGCGCGAGTGCCCGACCGCCTGCGTGCATTGATCAGGTCCGGTCGAAGTCCGCCCGGATCAGCATCCAATTGCCCTTCGTCCGCCGCGGGTATCGGATGTGGTTCAGCGCGCCCACCATCTTCCAGCGCACCCCGTTCTCATTGTCCACGAACGTCTGGTTCTCGCAGTTTGGACACACGGTCGTGGGGCTGTACTTCCACGCGCCCAGCCCGAAAGTCCGCAGCTTGAGCAGAGGAGGTGAGTAGGGCCGCACCTTCCAGACGTACTCGACGGTGATCTGGGCGCCGGCCGGAAACAGCGGCACCAAATCCTCGGCTACCAGGCTCTGCTGATGGCCGTGCAGGTGAAACACCGTGTCGCATTCGGGGCAGCGATGGCTCGACAGCAGCAGCTGCTCGGCGTGGGGCACGGTGACGATGACGCTCTTCTTGGCCACCCGGCACAGGTCGGCGATCGCCGCGGGTACGCTGGTCGGATCGAGGTGTTCGACGACCTCACAGCACGTCACCAGATCCACCGAGGCGTCGGCGAAGGGCAGCTGGTAGATCGATGAGCGCACCACGGGTTGCCGCGCATGCTGCAAGCCGCGCCAGCCCAGGTCGGTGCCAAACCCGTGCACGGCGGGGAAGCGTTCTTGGCCGTGATGCAGCATGACGCCTGGGCCGCAGCCCACGTCGAGCCACGTGTCGAATTGGGCCGGGAACAGGTCAAACGTCGCGTGAATTCGGGCGCGCTCGGATCGGCCCAGCGGTTTGTCTGCCGGGTGATCATGAACGCTGGTCTTCTCGAAGACGGCCGCCGTGCTCATGCGCTGGTCCTGTCGGTGCTGCTCGCCCGGTCGAAGCCGCTCGCCCGGTCGAAAATCTCGGCGAGCTGCGCCGTGGCGGTCGCGGCCTCGAAGGGCACCAGCCGCGCGGGGTCGGTGCCGTGCAATGTGCCGGCCCGATGCTTCGCCAGTCGATCCTTCAGCGCCGTGACGATGCTGGCTTCGTCCAGATCGATGCGCTGCCCGGCCCCGCTCTGGGCGTACATGGCGTCCAACTCGGTGTTGGGTGAGATCGACATGATGGGTCGACCCGCCGCCAGGTAGTCGTAGAATTTACCCGAGATTTGCATCGTATGATTGGGCCCCATCAGGTCGAGCAGGATCGACGCAGAGCCCAGCAGGCTGGGCGAATTTGGGAACGGCAGCCAGCCGTGACGGTGCACGTAATCGGTCAAGCCGCGGGCGGTCATGACGGCCGCGTCGGCCGGGGTCCACTCGCCCAAGGTGATGACCTCCAACTGCGCGGGGCTCAGGCCCTCGGCGTCGATGAAGGTCGCCAACGCGGCCAGGAAGAGCTGGGCGTTCTTGCTGGGCCGAAGGTGTCCGTAATACACGATGCGGAAGGGGTCGTTGGGGGTCGGCGCCGGTGCGGGCGCGGCGTAGATGTCGGGGTCGAACTGGTTGCGAATAAAGACGAACCGCTCGGGCTCTATGCGGCCTTGATAGGTCAGCCGATAGGCGTCGCGGGACGACTGGGTGTTGAGGATGATCTGCGCTGAGCGCCGAAAGATCTTCTCTTCGAGGGCATCGACGGCGCGTCGTCCGGCGGGGGTCCAGGCGGCGCGGTAATTGGGCTCGATGGACCACGGATCGCGAAGATCGACCACCAGCGGCTTCTTGAGAATGCGGGCGATCCAATAGGCGGTGCGCATGGTCGAGGGTGGGCCGGAGTTGGCGTAGATGATCTCGCAGTCCTGGGCCCGTGCGAAGCGCAGGATCTTCGGCAGCGCCCGGAGGGCATGCTTGGCGTAGCGATCCTTCCAGCTGAAGCGGCCTTGTAGATCCTGAACTGCGGGCAGCGCCGAGACCTGATTCCAGGCGCGTTTGAGCACCCCATCCTTGCGTGCCTCGCCCACCCGTTCGCCGCGATAGCGGGCCTCTGTGCCTCGCATGACGCGGCACAGCGGCACGTCGGGGACCAGCGGAGCCAAGGCCGCGTCGGCCTGGAGGGTCTCGTCCAAAGCGACCACACAGGGGCGCCAGCCATGGGTCGGCAAGTGCCGCGCAAAGTGCAGCGCTCGCTTGGCGCCCACCACGTTCATGGGCACGAAGAACGGAGAGACGATCAGGGCTGAACGCGACATGGGCACTCCGGCTTCATTTCGCCTTCTTCAGCAATCTGCCGGTCAGGTAGTCCCGCAGGTAGATGAGATCGGCGCGGTGAATTTGACCCAACGCGAGGCCACAAACGACATAGACGAGCACGTAGCCCACGCCGCCCGCGACCAGGGCGATGACGGGTGAGCCAAACAGCGGCAACAAGAGCCACAGCGGCACAGCGGCGACGGCGGCCACCGCCAATGTGCGCAAAACCGGGCCAAACGGCAGGACCTCGAGCCACGAAATCTCGAGCACTTCTCGCACCTTACGCACCAAGACCCAGATGGCTACCGCCTGCGCCACGATGCTGGCGACCGCCGGCCCGGCCAGCCCGAAGAGCAGGTAGCAGGGGTAGTTGAGCACGACGTTCGTGCCCAACCCGGCGATGGCGGCGACGAAGACCGGCTTGGTATGCCCCACCGCCCGCACCACCGCGCCATAGCCGCAGAGACGCAGGGGCAGCAGGCAGAGGTAGACGCGAAATGGCAGGGTGGCTTCGGCGTAGCTCACCGAAAACAGCACCGTGATGACGGGCTCAGCCAGCACGAAGACGCCCGCGAATACGGGCATCATCACCAGGGCCACCTTGGTCATCGACCCATGCCAAAGCGCAATGAATTCAGCGGGCTTCCCATCTCGATGCGCCACGACCAGCGAGGGCACCAAGGCCGTCGTGACCGCGAAGGCCAGCGCAGGCACCAGGGGCAACTCGATGGCGCCGACGGTGTAGATGGCGAAGACCTCGGCGGTCGCGATGGCGGCGATCATGTACTTGTCGAGGAACTTGTTGACCTTGCCGATGAGCAGCGAGCCGGCCAGCGGCAGGCCATAATCGAAGAGCTCTCGGGTGGTGAACGTGCCGGGTTCGGCCTTGCGCTCGCCCTCGGCGAAGACCAGGAAGTAGATCCAGAACGCGCCGCCTCGGATGATCGCGACGGCCGCGAAGCTCGCGACAATCCAGAAGATGTCGGCCCCCATCGCAGCCGGGATCACCAGGGACGCGAACCGGCTGATGTAGAAGAGCAGCGTGACCCAGAACGCGCCGACGTATTTCTCGACGGCGATGAGATAGCCCGGCAGCGTTTGCCCGGGGAAGTCGGCGATGAGCCCCAGCGCCAGCACCGCTAGACCGGCCTCGACCCCCGGCTTGTCGGCCCATTCGGCGATGAAGCCGCCGCCAAAGAACAAGGCACAGGCCCAGGGCAAAGCCAGCAGGGTCAGCACGACGCCGGCCCGCAAGGCGAGGGCTCTGCCCACCTGGTTGCCCAACTTTGGGACGAAGAACGAGAGCGCCGACGGCAGCCCCAAGGGCCCGACAGAGTTGGCGATCTGCTCGGTCATGTAGACGAAGGCGACGACGGCAAAGTCGGCCTTGTCGGTGAGCAGCCGGGTGAGGATGACGATGATGAGGATGTTGAGGATGCCGCCGATCAGGCGGGCTTGAGAGACGAGCCCCGCGCCCGCGGCCAGCCTGCTCATCGGTCGGTGGCCGCGCGATACACCGCCGCCACTCGCTGCGCCTGCGTGCGGGCTGAGTACGACTCCACCGCGTCGGCATCGGGCGAGAAGCTGGCATGGCGCAAGCGCGTCAACGCCGCGGCGATGGCGCCCGGGTTGCCATGCGGCGCGCTCAAGCCGGCGCGGGTGTCGCGCAAGATGCCGTCGGCTTCGGCGTTGGCCGACACCGCCAAGATCGGGCGACCCGCGGCCAGATAGTCGTACAGCTTGCCGGGGATCTGCAGGTGGCTGGCTGGGTTGATGACCATCGCCAGCACGTCGGCGCTCTGCAAAACGGGCAGGCTCTCGCAAAACGGCACGGGCGGCAGCACCTCGAGGTGCTCTTCGATGCCAAACTGCGCGGCCTTGGCGCGGTGCTCATCGCTCAAACCGCCAATGATCTGCAGCACGGCCGGGCCCTCGGTCGCGACGAATCGGGCGAAGCCCTCGAAGAGCGCGTCGGGCTCGACGAACTTGCGAAAGCGGCCGAAGTAGCTGACCACAAAGGACGCTCGGCGCTCGGGCACACCGGGCAGGAACAGGCCTTCATCGTACGCGTTGCGGATCGCGGTGAAGCGGTCGGCCGGCAGGCGTCCAGCGTACGCGGCGACATACGCGGCGCGGCACGCGTCGGTGTTGAGGATGACCTTGGCCGAGTCTTTGAACAGCCCGTGCTCAAACCGTCGCAGCGCCGCGCGGGTGGGCGGTGGGCGCAGCGCCATCTTGCCCGCGTGCTGGCTCCATGGATCGCGGAAGTCGACGACCAGCGGCAGGCCGAAGCGGCGATGCAGCAGGCGCCCAACGATCAGCGGCGACCATGGGTCGCAGGAGATGTGGATGACCTCGGGCTGATGGGCTTCGATGAGGCGCGCGGCGGCCCGGTAGGTCGCCGGTACGTCGAGCAGATAGCGATCGAAGGGGCTGACGAAGGATCCATCCCAGGGGAGCTTGTCCCAGAGACCAGGCTTCGGTGTGGGCTTGGACTTGTCGGCCTTCGCGCTCGACCCAGCGCGGGCTGCCTTACGTGCCTTGAGGGCAGGGCGCAGCGCGCCGTTCACGCCATAGTCGACCACCGTATCGGTGGGCACG
>JBNMOZ010000501.1:0-4986 GCA_051276005.1 Bradymonadia bacterium
GGCGCTGATCGATGCTCTGGGTCTGGCGGCCCGTGGGTCGCCCGGTCTGGCGTCCGGTCTGCGGGCGTCCGGTCTGCGGGCGTCCGGCCTGCGGGCGTCCGGCCTGCGGGCGTCCGGTCTGCGGGCGTCCGGCCTGCGGGCGGCCGGTGTTCTGCTGGGCAGGGCGCGGTGGCTGAGGCGCGTGCCCCTGCCGCGGCGGCTGCTGAGGCTGCGCCCCGCGGGATCCACGCGCCGGTGGTCGACCTCGACCCAGCGCGCTGCGGGCCGCCTGGGCCACGTCGGCGCGGATGGTGTCGGCGCGCCGGGCGTTGGGGTAGCCATGCGACTTGAGCCAATCAAGCACGGGCCGCTCTTGCAGCCCCAACTCCGCCGCCAGCTTGTACGCCTTTGTCTTCACTCTCCGCCTTCGTCCGCGCAGCAGGCAATCGCCCACATTCAATGATAGGGCGCTGGGGCCACGCTTGTCACCCATCGCCGACACGCGATGCGCAGTGCCCCGATTTCGGGGTCGACCCTCCAGTACCAAGTGCCATACGGCTGACGATAATTCCTGGGTCGGCGGGCAACTGATGAAATTTCGTGCGCGATCCGGTGTTGCTGGCGTTGGCGTGAGCCTCGCCCTTTGGGCGCTGCCCGCAGGCGCTCAGCCGTTCATTGCTGGCGAGGCGCTCGGGGGGCCATGCGACGGGGCTCGGTGATACCGAATCGGGGGCGGGTCTCTGACGGTGCCGCAGGTCGTGGTCGACTCGCCCTACCCAAGCAGAGCGCGCATGGCGCTGACGTACGGGCGGTCGAAGAGTTGGGGCATACGAATGCGGCATTCGGCGCGCTGCGATCGCACCTCTGCCAGCAGGTCGGTTGAGAGCTGCAGGGTGTCGATGCGTGCGCCGGTGCTGATCGCGTAGACGCCACACTCCAACCGGTCTGCGAAGGGCAACTCCATGCAGAGATGCGCCGGCCCCCAGGCCAAGAACCGGTCGAGGTTGCGTCGCATCCAGAGCAGCTTGGCGCATTCCATCAAGCCGGGCTCAATCTGCAACCCAACGAGTCGAACGGCCTCGGCCAGCATGACCTGACCGAAGACCAGACGGGGCCGAACCTGGGTGGTCTGGGCCGCGATGGCGGCGGGGGGGGCGGCGAAGGCAGCGTCGAAGACGGCCAAGACGTCGGCCTCATGTTGGGCCGCGTCCTGCTGCGCCTGCCAGGGCTGCATGACGATCCACGCGTTGAGAGGCAGGTGCGAGAGCAGCATGCGGTGCTCGGGTTGAAACCGATGATCACAGGCGCCACAGGTGGTCTGCTCGAAGGTGCCTCTGGCGATGGCCTCGACCAGGTCAGGCAGCAATGGACCGTTGAGCGAATCAAATATCGGGCGTGACTCTTCGATGCCGCACGCAGGACACACCACCTGGGCCGCGACGCGGTTGCTCATGGCGCCGTCTTGAGCTCGGCTTGGCCGTCCGCCGTCTGGGTGAGGATGAATGACGCCACCTGAAGCGGGCCACCGGGGATGATCAGGCGAGAGCTGAACGTCAGCGTGCCGGGCGTACCTGGGCTGGCGTGGGTCTGGGTCACCGGCTGATCCGATGGGACATGCGGTGGACCAAAGGACCAGATCAGCCGCTGCACGAGCTGCTCGGGGGTCAGCGGACCCGGGCTCTGGATCGGTGTCGCCTGCCCCGGTGTGGTGTGACTCGGCGCAGCCTGGGCGGGCGCCGCTTGGCCAGGCGCCAGGCCCGCGGCCATCATCAGCTGACCCAGGTTCGCCTTGCGGGTGATGATCGTGCCATCTGCCAGCGCCCAGCCGCGCAAGGGGGGCCCCGGCTGTCCGCCCCTGGCGGTCTCAAACGCCCACGCCGCGCCCACCTTCGGGTTGATCTGCGTGGCGCCCGACGCGACCTTCCAAGTCTCTGCCAGACCCGCGGTCTTCGGCACGATGAAGATTTGGGCGGGCTGCACGCCATAGTGCTGGGCCGCGTGGGCGACAAAGGCGGCCGAGGCCACTTCGAAACCATCAGACATCGGGGTGACCTTCGGCGCTGAGGCCGGCGCAATGGCGGGCTTGGTTTGGGGTTTGGGCGTTTGACCGTTGACGGCCTGACACCCGCTGAGCAGCGAGACGACGCCCAGCGCGGGGCCGAGCAGACGGCGACGGCGTGACCTCATGGGCCAGGATCTCCACCTTGGCGGCCCTTGCGGCTGCCGCCCGGCGACGCGCCTGGCGAGGCCCCGCTCGCGCCGGTGCCCGCGGGCGCCATGCTGCGATCGTGAATGTTGGTGCGCATCCAGTTGCGCCAGGTCGCGTTGCGCAGAAGGCGACCATGATCGGCGTCGGTCACCCCGGCCTTGCCGGCCTCTTCATAGAAGACCGTATAGGCCTCGGCGAAGAACTCGGTGGGCGCATACAGCCCGTAGTTCTTCACGCGCTGCGCGATGATCGACTCGTTGAAATACATGAACTTCTTGTACCAGAAGCTCACCGTGAAGCCCTTGCCAGCGTCGCGGAAGATGGCGGCGGGGCTGTTGAAGAAGGCGTCGCCGCGTGACAGGCAGGCCTCGGCAGCGACGATGACCGGGATGTTCTTCGCCTGATACTTCACCACGGGGTGGGTCGCGGCGAGGCTCATGCCGGCGCCGTACAATGAGCCCTTCTGGTTGGTCGTTGCGTCGACGATGGCGGCCTTGATTTCGGCCTTCTCGACGGCAGTCAGCGCCGGAGCGGCGGTCCAGGGCGCCGACATCTTCGCGATCCAGCCGTCGAAGTCGCCCGACCACCAGCCGCCGATGGTCTCGGTGAAGCCCTTCACGGTTGCCCCCAGGTTCTCATCGACCCCATGGGCGATCTCGTGGCGGACGGTGGCGTCGAGCCAGTTGACGTTGCGGGTCGCCGAGCCGTCGTCGGGCTCCACCGCGGCGCTCACCGCCTGGGCCTTGGTCAGCTTCTTGTCGAGGGTCCACTCGGCGTCAGCGATGGCGGTGATCTTGAGTCCACCTTCGGCCGCGGCGCCGCTGCCGATCTTGATCACGTCGTTGAGCTGGAGCCGGTCGCCCTCCTCGACGGTGATCTTCTGCGCATCGATGGCGGCCGCCGCGGTCAGCTTGGTGCCGTACCCATACTGCGTCTCGCCGGTGGTGTTGGCCTGGGTACCGACGATGAAGTTGCCTGCCCCCCAGGCTGCGCGGGCCCTGAGACCCACCTCGGCGCCAGAGGTGGGATCGATGATGGATTGGTCTGACAGCGTCAGCCTCTTCCAAAAGCCCGAGCGGGTGTCCTTGTCGGGCAAGACTTTGAGCTGGGCGTGCATGCGTCGCAGGACCGCCAGCGGCCATTGCGCCATCGTCGCGCCTTGGATCGCGCCAATCTCGACGGCCCAATACGATTGGAAGGCGCGCCCGAAGCGGGCCGGGTCGGTCTCTACGCCAATGACCGCGTCGAGCATGGCCTGCTGGATGGCCGTCGGGCCCATCTTTAACAGCCGTGCGGTGCGCGTCGCTGCGGTCGCGTCGTCGATACACGTGAACGCCGTCAGCCCGTCCGCGAGCGCCCAGCACCGGCTTGCCAGCATGCCCCGCAGCGCAGTGACCTCGGGCAAGGCGCCCTCGACGGCGGTCATCAACGCAGCGTCGGCGAGCACCCCCTTGATATGCACCACCGACGCGGCTGCGATGGCAGTGGCGATATACTCCAGGTCGGGTTCGGTGCCGGTGATCGCGTATCGCAGCTTATGGGTGAGAGGCGCTGAGATCTGGGTGAGGAGCGTGTGAATGGCGCCAGTTGACATGCCGCCGCGCAGCCCGTCCACCGCGTCGGTGCTGCTCCAGGCCGTCAGTTGCTCCTCGGCCGTGGCGACCTTGAACGACTTCTGAATGTAGGCCTCATCGGTACTCAGCCAACGGATGGCCAGCTTGATCTTCGTCGCCAGGGGCGCCTTGAGCAAACTCAAGATCTTGATCATGTCGTCGTAGCTGAAGTCATCACGCAGCGCGGCCATCAAGACAGGGTCGTTCATCACCCCCAAGAGCTCCTCGGGGGTCGCGTCCTTGAGGCGATTGAACACGGCCGCTTCATCGGTGCCCAGGCCGTCGATGGCGGTGCGCAGGTCAGCCTTGATCTCGAATTGAATCGCTTTGGCCTGCACCCCTGGGCTGCCCCCGGCCGACGCCATCTGATCGAGGAGAGGCTCGGCGCTCTTGCCCTGCACGACCTGATCAGCCACCGCATCGGCATGGCGCTCGTAGACGTCGCCGACGGCACCGACGCTCGCCTTGAGCTGCACCCCGCCGCGTTGCTGCACCACATGGGCGGCCTCATGCGCCGCCAGATGCAGCGACGGTGAGGGCGATCCAAACGCGACTTGATCGCCGCTGGCGTACCCGTGCGCCCCCAGCTCGGCGCTGGCTTGAACAGCCGCGCTGTCGCTGTGCGCTTGCACCGACGAGACGTCATGTTGGCCGAAAGAGGCCTGAATGGTGTCGAGGTGCGGGAGCGTAGATGCCGCGCCGCCCATGCCCTGCGCGGCGACGTCATGGACCCCCGGCGCGCCGCTCGCCATCCCGGTCGCAGCCTGCTTTTGGAGCACATCCGTCAGCGCAAACTGCACCAACTCGGCGCTCTGCGATCGGGCGGCACCGGTGGCCGGCGCGGCCTCTGCGCCTCGGGTCTGTTGAACCGGTGCGGGTGCAGGCGCTTTGGCCTGCTCGGCGACGGGCGAATTGGCATCTTGCATGGCCGGTCCCCGGTCCAATTTGGAGACCGCGACTCTATCAGAAGATGTGTAGGCCGGCTGCACAACTCTGCGAAGGCCCTGAAACCCTGCGCCGGCTCATCGCTTCGCGAGCCCGGCCTGCGCAAAACCGACCCGCCATATACAAAACCACCACCCATCCGGCGCGCGATGCCTTCGCAGTCGCCCTGGCATGGCGCGCTGGCACCGTTACGGACCGCTGAGCGTGATTCTGCGGCAACGACGACGGGGTTGATGGGCG
>JBNMOZ010000502.1:0-4983 GCA_051276005.1 Bradymonadia bacterium
AGTGAACTCAAAGGTCGTCTCGTCGTCGGGCACGTAGCGCAATCGGCGGGGCATGGTTGGCTCCTGGATCGGGCCCCTGAAACTGAGGGCTACCCGTCCCATCGGCCGATCGCGCCGCGTGTCGCAGCTTTTCCTCGAATGCGGTCATTTTCTTCGGAGCTGCCGCGCCGGATTCGGAGCCACCCTCCTGATCTCATCCAGAGCCACCCTCCTGATCTCATCCAGGCCGCGAGCGCATTGGCGCCATGGGGGCCAATCATCGAGAGCAGGGCGTGAAAATGAGTACTCAACCAGCACCACTGGTGAATCTTCACCTGCGGCCAGCGGCGCTGGGCTTCACCAATGATGCCCGCGAGCTCTGCGTGCATCTTGGCAGAAGGCACGAACGCCTAGCGACCGTCGCGCGTGCGACGGACCGCTTCGTAGACGATGCCGGATGAGGTTCCAACAACGTCGTGTGAATCGATTACAGGCGCTCGCCGAGCCTTAAAAGTCCGCTCTCGTCGTACACGGACGCAGCACGATCGCGCCCATCGGCCCTGATCGCCCCGCGAGCCGCTCTCAGAACGCGGCCGATCCTCCGAATCTTATGATCAAGCCCGCGGCCTGCCACCACGCTGCGTCGCCCAAACGCACCTCGCCCGCTGCCTGCCCCCTGGGCGCCACCGTCGCTGACTTCATTCGCGTCTCTTCGCGATCCGGCCGCGTCTACACCTGCTGAGGCGCCGCCACTTCGCGGCACCCGTACGGCCACCACCCGCCCTTGGGGAAGCAGAGCCGGACACCGCGCCGCAGGTCATCCAACGCTTCTCGCCAATGCGCCGCGAACTCCGCACGGGCCACCCGAAACGCCTGGATCAGGCGCCGGCAGTTGCCGTGGCAGGCGGGCGCTGGGCTGGGCTCAAAGCTCTTCGCTCGGCTGTTCGGCGAGCGGCTCTGCACCCTGCCGCGTGTGCTGGGGCGCTTGCCCTCCGCCGTCATGCGCGCCCGAGCCTCGGCGATGATCTCCTTCGATATGTGGCGATACCAGGTCTGCCGCGCGTACACGCTCTTCGGCAGACCCGGCAGCGGGACCAACTCCAGCGTCCGGTTCATCGGCAGCCGCAACGTCCCGCCTCGCATCGCTTCGCGGCGCCCGGCGGCGGTCACACAGCTGCCCCGCATCACCGCACCTCGCCGCAGCGCGTCGACGCAGTTGATGCCCGGCCAGTCGGCCGGCTTGAGCACCAGGTTCTCGGCGCAGGCCCGGGCCATAAGGTACTTGATTCGGGCACGCAGCGCGGGGTCGTCAATGACGCTGATGGTCGCCGCCCGCCGGCCCCAGACCGGGCCCTTGAGCTGGTGGTGAAGCTGCGCCGCGCGCGCGATGGCCGCCTTGGTCCAGCTGAGCCAGCGCCCGAGCACGTTGGCGTCGCCGCAAGTTGCTAAGCTGCGATAATGATTAGACATTGTGACGAGGGGATGCAGCTTCACCTGCGGGTACTTACGCTGCGCTTCGGCGAAGATGCCGAGGATCTCCGCCATCAGCATCGGCTTGGGCGCCAGGCGATGGAGGCCGAACATCGTTCGACTCGTGATTTCAGCGACATAGCGGCGATTGCAGTGGCGCAGACGGCGTGACATTTCGGACTCCGCGGCGTGGACGGGCGAGGGTGCCCATGCCTCCCCATCGGCCAGTCGCGGCGCGTGTCGCGGAAATATTTCGTATGCGCAGCATTGGGCGGGCGTGAGCGATGTGCGCGGAGCTGAGGAGAACGATCCGGGTGAGGTTGCAAGGACGGGGTCAAACCCGCACAGATGTGTCCGGTTTGACCCCGGTCCGTAAGCCAGCCCCTGATCCGAGATCCGAAGCCGCTCTAGCCCTCCTCGGGCTCGGCTTCCGCCTCATCTTCCGCGTCATCCGCCAGCACGTCGAAGCACAGATCGCAGAGCAAATGCGCGCCCGCCGCGCACCAGCGCTCGACCACGTCTGGATCGCAGGCTGCGAAGTCGTCGAACTCGCCATCACAGTCGGGATCGAGCAGCAATCGGCGCTGTAGTTCAGGGTTGGCGGACAGCGTCAAGATGACGTCGGAGCGGTCGGCCTCAGCGACCAACTCGCCGCCCTCTGGGGTGCAGACCGACAGCACGCTCATGCGGTGGTAGCCGGGTTCGAGCACGCCGAAGCGGTCGTCGTCGAGGCCGTTTGGCGTGTAGAGCACCGCGCGACCATCGGCGCCGCCAACGATCGGATCGTCCCCCGCGGTGAACACCCCGTCGTCGTCACGATCAAGGTAGACCATGACCAGGCCGAGGGTGAACTGGCCGCGCTCGGCCGGTTGCAGCAGGTCAGCCGGGGGCGGGGCGTAGAGCGTGGCGCCGTAGCGCGCCGGGAAGCTCGAGACGGTCAAGCTGTACTGCTGCACGACGGGCGCGCCCTGGCCCTGCGCCCAGAAGATGCCCAGGCGAAAGTCGGTTGGGCGCGCGCTGGGCGGGGCCGTGACGCAGGTCTCCCAGCCGTCTTCGCAGGGTGGACAGTCGTCGGTCGTGCAGGCTTCGTAGCAGTCGAAGAGCGTCGCTTCGCAGAGCGCTTCGTCGAGAAAGGTGGCGCCGTCGGGCAGCTCGACTGCGCCGCTCAGGTGCAGCAGCGGACGGCCGCGAAACGCCCCAGATACGAGCGGATCGCCACAGGCTGTAAGCACGCTGAGCAGGCCGACGAGGGCAAGAATGCCGGGCAGGGCGAAGGCGGTCGGTCGGGCCCTCCAAGCGGGGGGCAAAATGAAGCTACGGCACATACCAGATGACTCCCAGGCCCGTGGACGGTTGCGCGCTCAAGGCCAAACCTCCGGTGGCGTCACGCCGCGCGAGCGCATCAACACCGACACCCAAGCTGACGGTGAGGTCCGCGGTGGGGGCGTATTCAAGACGCAACTGCGGGCCGGCGCGCCCGACCAAGCTGAGCCGAGGGTCGGCGTCGCCGGCGGTCTCAAAGCGTTGCCGCACCAGATCGGCGCCGACGCGCAAGCCCGTGCTCAGGCCGATAGGGCCGATGTCGAAGACGTGGGCGCCTGTCAGGTCGATCCCCCAAGCGTCCTGGTCGATTTGCAGGCTGCTGTTCGTCGCGTCGGCGATCGTCCACGCGAAGCGGGCCTCGATCGCGAGTTGGCGCAGGTCGATGCGCACGCCGGCCGCAGAGCGAATGCCGCGGCTGAGGTCGGGGCGCAGCGGGCCGGTCACTTCGGCCGCGACGAGTGGGCCCCAGGCGGGCGAGTTGGACAGCCCTTTGCGCACCGTCAATCCGTACGGTACCGGCGTGAGCTCGTCGGCCGAGATGGCGGTCACTGCGCCGGCTCTTGCGTCGACGGAGCCTTCGTAGATCACCTCGCTGGTGCGCCGCCGCACCCGGTAGCGATCGGGCTGCACCAGCAACTCCACCGGGGTGTCGACCGACAGCTCGACCACATCGCCCGCCCCTTGCGGCAGCAAAATCCAACCGCCTGGCGCGTCGATCTGCAGTCGCGCCAATCCAGCGCTGCTTTCGAGGGTCGTGACCACCAAATCCTGGCGGCCGCTGAGCTGAAAACGATAGGTCGGGTGCTGAACGAACCGGGCGCGTGAGCTGGAGCGTAGCGTCTCGCGATAGGCATAGTCGTAGGCTTCAGACAGCGAGACTTTGCCATCTCGAGCGCTGTCGGCCGCGCCGCGCAGGCCGGTGACCAGGTGGTGGGTGAAGATGCCGCCTTCGAGTTTATCGCTCTCTTGGGCGTCTTCGCCGGCGGCCGAGCTGGTGATGATCGCGGTGCCTTCGCTGGCCAGCCGATCTTCGCCCTGGATCACGAAGGGTCGCGCCGGCGCGCCGCCTTTGACGCGGGTCAACGCGCCCGATCGGCAGGCGTCGACGATGAGCACGGCCACCTGCGCGCCGGTCGCGTTGACGCCGGCCTTCAAGGCGCTCAACTCAAGCCGACTCGAGCCCAGATGCAGGGCGCCTGCGTCGGCGTGTCCGGAGTAGTAGACGAACAGTACGGTCTCAGCGCCGCTCGCCTTTGCGGCGGCGATCCGCGTGCCCAGGTGGCTCAAGACCGAGCGAACCCGCGGCGCGTCCCGGCCCCGCAACAGCGTCATGTTCTCTTCGGGTACGCCGGCCAGGCGGGTGAAGACGTCGGCCACATCTGACGCGTCGTCTTCGGCGAAGCGCAGCTGAACCTCGCCGGGCTCACCCGCGTTTGCACCGATCACGAGGGCAAAGCGCGCTTGCTGGGCAGCGGCCGTCGAGGCCAGCATCCACGGGGCGCAGACGCACAGCGCCAGCAGTGCCCGGATCACGGGGCCACGTCTTCGACAGCATCTCGGCCCGCTGTCTTGCGGATCGTGATCTGGCGCAGTCGACAGCCGTGGGGGGTCTCGCCGCGCGCCAGAACCGGTCCGGCCGTCTTGGCGTCGGTGGGCGCGGTGCAGAACAGCGCCGTCAAGCGCTCGTCACCCGGCGTGGCGTCGAGCGTGATCGCCTGCTTCAGATCGCGCAGGGGCGTCGAATTGAAGGCCACGCTGGCGCCCTGGTTCTGCTGTGGGTACGCCAACCAGACCGACCCCGTGGCGTCGCGCCCGAGGATCAGCAGGTGGCCTGCGGTGTCGCTCTTGACCCGAAAACCGAGCCGCTCTTTGGCCGCGACGGCGTCGCCATCGACCAGCAAACGGCTCGCCTGACCGTCATATGCGTGCACTTCGAACGCGAAGCCGCCTTTGACGCGCACCCCGTCTGCGTGCCCTGCCGGCGGCGGTCGCAGGACAAACACGGCGAGGCCCGCTGCGATCGCCAGCACCCCGGCAACGATTGGCCATCGTGAAGGGGCGGGCTGGTCGGCGACGTTGAGCGGTGGCAGGGCCAGCGCCGCGTCGGCCTGCAGCGCGATCCACCGCTCTTGGCAGTCGTCGCAGCTGTCCAGATGGGGCGTCGCGTCGATCTCGCCGGCCAAGTGCCGCTCAAGGCTCAGCGTGGTCAGG
>JBNMOZ010000503.1:0-4968 GCA_051276005.1 Bradymonadia bacterium
GCGCCGGGTGTGCTCGAAGCGGCCGCGAGCGGCGTTGAGGGCGGTGGGTCGGCGTTGCCGCACCTCGACGTCATCCAGCGCAGCTTCGGGCATCACGCCGTTGGTGGCGTGCAGGCGTTCGTGGGGGGTCGGGCCAAGACCGCGAGCGACGCGATCGGGGCTGAGGCGTACGCGACTGGCAACAGCGTGGCGTTTCGTGCGGCCCCGACGCTGCACACCGCTGCGCATGAGGCCGCGCATGTGGTGCAGCAGCGGGCCGGGGTGCAGCTGTCGGGCGGGGTCGGCCAGGTGGGCGATCGCTACGAGCAACACGCCGACGCGGTCGCCGATCAGGTGGTGCGCGGCGAGAGCGCGGTGCAGCTGCTCGATCAATTCGCGGGCGGTGGTGCGGCGAGTCGGGCGGTGCAGAAGCGCGACGCGGGGGTGGACTCTGAACCCGGAACCGAGCTCGACGCGGGCGTCGGTCCGACGGCGCATGTAGACGACCCGTGTGTGCAGGAACTCGGTGGATCGCGGGAGTACCGCTCAGCGGGCATCGCGTCGATGGCCGAGTTGGAGGCTTATCAGGCGGAGTGCGCGGCGCGGGCGGAGGCAGAGATGGAAGGGAGCCTGACCGCCGATATGACGCTCAAGATCGTCGGCGGTGTGATCGTCGTGGTGGTTGTCGTCAAGAAGGCGGTTGTCGGTGTCGCTCGCGGTGTGAAGCGGACGAGCCGCGTCGTTTGGAACAGTTCTCTGGCTTTGCTGGGCGATGATGAAGCCATGGATGTGCTCTTAGAGATGGATGACGTCAACAAGGAGCTGGGTAGGTTTCTCATCGACATGGTGAGCCAGGGTTATGAATTCGAGCAGTGGGCAACCTCACCATCGGGCCCTATCTGGCAGCTGATCATGGGATACTGCGAGGCGCACATCTACGCGCTCGTCCAAAGTGGCGCGTATGAGTACCGTCACGAAATCAAGGAGGGTGTCGACGCTGGTGCCAAAGCCGCGGTCGTGCATTTCGGCCCGCGAATGCTTGCCAAGAAGCTGGTCGCAAAGCCTCTCGTTACGCTCGCCATGCAAACGGTCATTTGGGCAGCAGCGTCGGCTGCAGCAGGCGGCAGTGTGGGGAGTCTCACGGCGGTCGCGAAGACCGGATGGGCGAAATGGGGGCTGGCCGGCGTTGTTATGGGGCTCGGAGCGCTTGGCGTTGCTGAAGAGGTGACTGAGCCTCGGAGGCGTCTTGCGGCTGAGCATCCTGCCCTCTTCGAAGCTGCCGCAGCGCGTGACTGCGCGTTCATCTGGAGGTGGATCGAGCCCAACCTGCCCAAGCTGCAGACAGCGATTCACAGAACACTGTCGACCATGCAGGGCCAATAACAGTGACGGGTGCGCAGACCGCACCTGCGTCCAATCAAGACATGCGTCCAAATCAAGCTTGGAGGCCATCATGGTCGAAATTATCGAGGCAATCATTGAAATCGTCGGGACCATCATCGGGCTCTTTGGCGCGATGGTGGCGATCCTCATCGAGTTTCCGATTCTACTCATCCCGATCGTGGTGGGGATTATCGCCGTCTGGCTGGGCGGGAGTGCCGGATGGGTATGCTTCATCGCGGTCCAACTGGCGACCACGGCCGCACTCAAGCGGCGAGCGCCTCGGGATCGGAGGAAGGTCCTGGTCGGCTGGGGCGTGATCCACCTCATCCCTCTCGGCGCGTGTGTGGTCTTCTTTGCAGGACGACAGCAGATGAATATTGGCATTGGCATCGGCAGCATCTGGGCCTTCGCGTTCCTGCTTATTGTGTGGAAGGTGCCCGGCCGCTCGTTGGCCGAGGCGCCCGCCGAAGATTGACGTGGTCGTTTATGGCCTGCTCGAACTTCTGACCCGGTGGTTCAGCGATCTCGAAAAACGTCTGCAACGCGCGCAAGCGGCGCCGATGCGAAGTCGGTGGGCACGGTCCCGCTGGTTCTCAACCTGAGGCACAGCTTCGGCGGTTGAATCTTCTTCGCGGGGGTTGCGGTCTTCGCTGTCGTGGGTTGGCTGCATTCGCCCCGCGATCCCCCCGATCGTGAACCGCGCTGAGTCCGATCGTGACCGCGCGTTAACGATCGTGCCCAGCCTCAACCCCCCAGGCTGGCACCGTCGTTGCTATTCTTTCGGGCATCTCGCACTCGAAAGGCGCCGCATGCACTCCAGCCTCAGCCAGTCACCGCCCAGCCAGTCACCGCCCAGCCAGTCACCGCCCAGCCAGTCACCGCCCAGCCAGTCACCGCCCAGCCAGTCCATCCTGCGACCAGCCCGCGCGCTGCTGCACCCCGTGTGGTGGATCGCGCTCGCGCTGCTCGTCGCGAACGACCACGTCTTCAAGGGCAGCGGCCTGCTGCCGGCCGAGGTCACGGGCAAGCTCAGCGACTTCGTCGGGCTGCTCGTCGCGCCCGTTTTGCTGGCCGTCGTCTGCCGCGTGCGGTCTGCCCGGGGCTTCGCTTTGTCGCATGTGGCCGTGGCGCTCGGGTTTGCGGCGATCAACGTCTCGCCCGCCATCGCCGGCATGGTCGAGACGCTGATGGCATCGACGCCCTTCCCGTGGGCCATCGCGGTCGACCCGACCGACCTGATCGCGCTGCCGATGGTCGCGCTCAGTCACGCGCTGTTCATCGAGTGGTCCGCTGCGCCGGCGCCGGTGGGTCGCGTGTTGAGCCGCGCAGGTCTCGGCATCGGAATGCTGGCATGCGTCGCCACGTCGTCGCTGCCGGGTCCGCTGGTCGAGCCCGAGCCGGGCAGCTTGATCTTCCCGACGGAGCAGGCCGCGGTGATGATCGCCAACGAGACCGGCACCGAGCAGCTGATTCGGGTGCGGGCGCTCGATCCGCAGGTTCAGCTGGACTGCAACTACATGGCGCAGGATCCGACGCGCAACTTCGCCCGCGAGTGGTTCGGTCCGGCCGAGCTGTGGTTGGTGGAGCCGGGCCGCGCGATCCCGATTCGTGAGGACGGGCCGTGTACGGCCTACCTGATCGACGGCGCCGAGCTGTCGCCGCGGCTGCTCTTCTTGGGCGACAGCTACCGAAACCAGCAGCTGACGACCGAAGCGGCCGCCGTGCCCGAGCGCAACCGTGTCGCGGTGCAGCTGCCGTCGGGCGCGGCCGAGTGGGGCACGCATCCGGCGCTGTTGCCCGCCCCGGCCCGCATCCGCGAGCCTGTCGAGCCACTCTGCCAGACTGTGCCCGAGGGCTTTGGGGTCGACTGGACGACAGCGCCGCTGGGCCGGCGCACGCTGGAGAGCCTTTCGACGGCGCCCGACGGCTGCACCGCGTTCGACTTCGAGGCATCCGGCGCGCAATCGGCGTCCATTCGCTGGTTCGTCTGTGCACCGGTCGACGTGCTGCCCTTTGAAGCGGGCGATGAATTGACGCTCAGCGCGCTGCCGCAAGGTCAGCTCGGCGTCGAGATCATGGGCCCCAGCGGGCGTGTTCTGCTCAGCCGCGGCACCACCATCGCGGCCGATGATGTGGTGTCGGTTTCGTACGCTGCGCGGGATTGCCAGCCGACCCTCGCTTGCGGTCTCAGCGTGCCCGTGCAGCCGCTGCTCCACCACGCCGAGGGCCAGCCGACCCGGCCGATCGTCGGCACGCCGACCCCCATGGGACGCGGAATGGTGACCGTCGCGCGGGCCGAGGTCGCGATCGCTGTCGACGCACGCTGCAGCGACGACCCGAGCGCGCAACCGCGGGTGGTGCTCCTTGAGTCCATCTTCGTCGAGACCTTCTAGCGAAGCCTCTGGACCCATCGAGAGCCCACTCCAAGACCCACTCGAAGAGCACTCCAAGAGTCAGGATTTATGATGCGCGCGATTCACATTCTCCTCGCAGCTCTCATCGCCACCCTCGCTGGGTGTGATGCCGGCGACGCTGAAAGCAGCGGCTTCGACCCTGCGCCGCCGAACGCCGCGCCCACGCCCATGGAGGCCGGCCCCGGCGCCACGGGCGTCAGCCAGGGCGGCGCTCAGGACTTCGGCCAGTTTCGCCAAATTCTCGAAGCAGGCGAGCTGCCCGCGCCGGGGGTCATCGACCCGCTGGGCTTCTTCGCCGAGCATAAGCTCGACTATCCGGCCGCCGATTGCGGCGAGGACCTGTGCCTGCACGGCCTCTTGGGCATTCAGGGCAACATGATCTCGGGTGCCGCCTGCACGGTGGTTCAAATCGGCCTCAACTCCCCGATTCAACTGGCGGACTTAGAGCGGCCGCCCATGGACCTGGTGCTCGCCATCGACACCAGCGGCTCCATGCGGGGCGCCCCGATGGAGTTCTTGCGGTTGGGCCTGCAGCGCATGATCGACGGGCTCGAGCCGGGCGATCGCGTAGCCATCGTGGGCTACTCCGACCAGGCTTACGTGCTGCTGCCCGAGGCGGCCGGTGAAGATCGCGCCGCCATCGAAGGCGCCATCAACCAGCTGCAGGCGCGGGGCAGCACCAACATCTATGACGGCCTCTACACCGCCTTCGATATCGCCGAGGGCTGGCAAGAGCCCGGCCGCCAGAGCCGCGTGATCCTGCTCTCTGACGGTGTCGCCACCACGGGCCTCGAGAGCGGCGAGCGCATGAAACTCCTGGCGCAGGCCTATGCGCGTCAGGGCATCGGCATCACCACGATTGGCGTAGGCGCCGAGTTTGACGTCGACGTGATGCGGGCGCTGAGCGAGGTGGGCGCGGGCAACTTCTACTTCTTGGAGAACCCGGCTGCGGTTGAAGAGGTCTTCGCCGACGAGATCGCCACGTTCTTGGTGCCGGTCGCCCTCGATGTTGAGATCAACCTCGCGGTGGGCAGCGGCTATCGCGTCGGGCAGGCCTACGGCACCAACGGCTGGCGCGGCGGCCTGACAGGCGGCGTCATCAACATCCCGAGCCTGTTCTTGGCGGGTCGACAGAGCGCAGCGGCGCCCATCGAAGACGGCCGGCGCGGCGGCGGCGGGGGCATCATCGTCG
>JBNMOZ010000504.1:0-4967 GCA_051276005.1 Bradymonadia bacterium
AAAAGTGTCAGGTGTCCGGGTCTGACCCCGAGAGATCGATGATCCAGAGCCGGTGCGCACCCAGTCGCTGTCGGCGAGTGGGGCGGTGGGCTGGCGGTGATCGGGGGTGCGCCCTTCGCAGGCTGCTACTGCGCCAGGTGATCGAGCAGCAGCGGCAGCACTTGCTCGGCGTTCAACTCCGGCAGCCAATGGGTGCCACCCGCGACGATCTCGAATCGATACGGTCCCTCGACGAAGTCACCGGTCGCGTTGGCCGAGTCCGGTCCGAGCGCCGTATCGGCGTCACCCCAGATGTACATCGTGGGCACCGTGACCGCCGGAATTGCAGGGGCGGCCGCGAAGTCGTTCGCGCGATACCAATTGAGCGCTGCGCCCAGCGCCTCGGGGGTGCCCAGCACTGCCAGGTACGCTTCGATCGCCGTGGCGGGCAGGTCGGCCCACACCTGAGTGCGCAAGATGGCCGCGTCATTCGCCAGCATCAGGTCTTGGGCGGTGGGGCTGCGGAAGAGCGCGAAGTATGACGAACGCTCGGCTTGATCGGACTCTGGGTCGGCGAGGGCGTTGGCGAACGCGGTCAGGTGGGGCACCGAGAGCGGGTTGGCCGTCAGGATCCGCCCGGGCGATGTCGCGGCGACGTACCAAGTGACCGCCGCGCCCCAGTCATGCCCAACCAGGTGGAAGCGATCGAAGCCCATCGCGTCGGCGACGCCGAGCACGTCGGCTGCCAGCAGCGGGAGGGCATACTGGTCGACTTCGCCGGGCCTCGCGGTGGCTGAGTAGCCGCGCTGATTGGGGGCGACGACCCGAAAGCCCGCGTCGGCCAGCGGTTGCAGGTACGCGGCCCAGGCGTGGTTGGTCTGGGGAAACCCGTGGAGCAGGATGACGCCCGGCCCGTCTTGGGGCCCCGCGACGAGCGCGTCGAAGCGCAGCGCGCCCACCGTCAGGGTGGTGGTCTGCGGGCTGGGGTCGAAGGCGGCCATGTCGGGCGCGCCGCTGTCGAGCGCGCTCGCGTCGACCGCACTCGCGTCTGAGAGAGGGTCGGCTACGCCGGAGGCGCCATCGTCACAGCCGACGAGAGCGGCGCTGACCAGGATGAGAATAGAGGAATATCGCATGGCAGGTGCGTAACACGCGGCGGAGCGGGGCCACAACTCGTCCTCTGACGCGGGGCGCGCGGACAGTATCGCGTCGGGGCCCCGCCTGGATGGCGCGCGCCTCAGGCGTGGTGTTGGCCGGTGCCTATCGCGACCAATGCGCGATGAGGTCGTCCAACTGAGCCACAACGGCCGGCTCATCGAGACAGGCGCGGGCCCGCTCCAGGTTGGCCCGCACGGTGTCCAAGACCACCACGGTCGTATGGCGCTCCAATGACATCAGGTGGGTCTGCACCGCATCCGCATCGCGGTTGGCCGCCGCGACCCAGGCGCCCAAGCTGTGGTACCGCGTTAGAATCTGAGCGGAGTGAAAGATGCGGTCAGTGGCGTTGAATTCGATGGTCGCCAATCGGGCTGCCGCCTCGGTCATGTCACCCTGATGCGCCGATACGGCCACCCGCGCAACCTGCGGCAAGATCTTCATATCGGAGTCGATGGCCGTAAAAATCGACAACGACCGATCCAGGGAGACCGCTGCAGCGTCAAAGTCGCCTGCGGCCAGCCGGAAGTCTCCAACGCTGAAATGGGTCGCACCCATGCCGCCCCGCGCGCCCCGCGCGCGAAAGAGATCCAACGCCGTCTGCGCGTCTTGCTCGCCGCTGGGATCTTCGAGGAAGCGCTTGACCAGTCCCACACCCTGGTGCGCCCAAGCCCGCACCGAATCGTCGTCGCCCAGCGTGGCGGTGCGCACGGCCTCAGTCATATGGGTCAGCGCCGTCGGCAGACGCCCGGTCAACAAGGCCATCAAGCCCAAGCCGTGCAGGCACTCCGACGCGCCGACATGCTCACCCAACGCCGTGTACCGCGCCAAAGCATCGGTGTAGCGCGCGTGCCGAGTTTCGATATCGACAGCCGGGCCCGCGACGGTCGCCCGCAAATGGGCCAGCTGAGCCGCGATGGGCGGCGGCGCCACATCGACCAGGTTCTCGATGGTCGCGAGCACGGCTTGCGCCGCCTCGACGCCCAGGGCATACCGCGACGCGCGCGCCTCGAGGATCCGCGCTTCGATCCAGCGGGGATCGGGCGAGTCGACCTGCAACGCGGCGAAGGGCGTGTCGAGCAAGCGCAGCAGCGTCAGCGCGGAGCCATGCTCCGACCGCGCCATCAAACCGCGCACTGCCCGCAGCATCTTGGGGATCAGCTCGGCATACGCCTCGGCCCGCAAGAGGTAGCGCAGGGCCTGCTCCCCCTCTTCGCCCAGCACCCGCGCGCAGACCAGGTTGACGTGCTTGTATCGTCCGGCCGCGCGGGCTCGATCGCGCAGGGCGTCCACCGCTGAATCACAATCAAACGCCCAGCCGCCTTCGCGGGGCTGTGCCAGGCCACTGCGAAACAGACGATCGACCAGCCCGATGGGCAGACGCACACCCAGGGCGCGACACACCGCAACCCAGGTCGACGAGCGCACCCGCGCGCCCAGCAGCGCCGCCGCTTCGATGGCCTGCTGCGCGATCTCATCGCCCTGCTCGATGCGTTCGAAACGTCGAATGTGCAGCGTCGCGATGTCGGGCACCCAGGCCGCAACATCCGCGCGCAACTCAAACCCCGCCGCGCCCGAGGTCAGCCAGCCCTCTTCAACCCAGTACAGCAGCAGGTCGTGGGCAAATTTGGGGTGTCCCAGCGTGTGATCGTGCACCGCCATCCGCAGCGCGGGGTCCAAAGGAAGCAGGCTGCTGATCAAGCGACAATGCACCGGCTGACTCAACGGCTCGACGCGCAGATGCTCCACGCGCGGCTTGGTCTGCAGTCGACCCCAATGCGCCCGACTCTCCGGCCCGCTGAAAGGCATGCCGCTCTCGTCGACCGCCATGACCATGAGGACGCCCGGCACCCCCTCGCGCAGGATGGATCGGGCGAACGCCAGCGTGTCACCGCCCCATTGGGCTTCGTCGATAAAGAGAATCACCGGACGGTGCTGAGCCCGCGCGGCCAAGAAGCGCCGCACGATGGCATGGCGCACATCTGCCGACTCGAAACGCTCTGAGTTGCCGTCGGGCGACCACAACGCCGCTTCGGCGATGCCCTCGGCGCCGTCGCCGCCCGCCTGGTGCTCGATATGCGTCCGTGCGTCGTCGGGCGTCAGGCTCAGCGCGCCAAAGTATCGGCGCAGCATGGCCCCGATGCCATCATCTGTGGTGTCGGTGCGCTGATGCCGTGCTTCGAAGATTTCGGCGGCGCCGACCTCGGACGCCCGCTCACAGAACCACCGCGCCAGCATGCTGGTGCCCAATCCGCGATCGCCGATCAACATGACCACTTGCGCGGGCGCACCAGCGTCGGCTGCATGCAGTCGCGCCCAGAGCAGATCGCGATGCGCCACCCGGCCAGCAAGCGGCGGTCGACGCACGCCCAACAGACCCAAGCCGGCGTCGATCAGCTGCGGCAGGCTGGCCTCGCCCGTGCGCCAGGTCTCGGGCACGGGCGGCCGCGGGGCCTGCTCACCAGTGCCCCCCTCAAAGGCCAGATCCAGATCGCCCACATCAAGCACCATCGTATGCAGCGCCGCGACCGTATCGGAGAGCGCAAACGTTGGCGTATCAACCGGCGCCGCGTGGGCGAACCCCTCGCTGAGCCGGGCCAGCGCGAAGGCCGCATCTGCCGCTCGGCGGTAGCGGTTGCGCGGATCGCGGGACATCAACTGCGCGAGCCAAAGGTGAAACGTGTTGGGCACAGCGAAGCGGGGTTCGAGTGGTGGCGCAACGCCCGTCACATGCTGCATCGCGATGCTCAACGCGCTCGCGCCATCATAGGGCGCTCGGCCCGAGGCCAGCGCGTAGGCCATGCAGCCCAGCGCATACAGGTCGGTCCACGGCCCCTGCTCGGCGACGCGCCCGGTGACTTGCTCGGGGGCCATGTACTCGGGGGTCCCGCCGCTGGTGGTGGTCGGCGAGGCGATCAACGAGCTCTCGTCATTGCCCACATGCGCGATGCCGAAGTCGGTCAGGCGCAGCGCCGATCCGCGGTCGTCTTGGGTCACCAGCACGTTCGCGGGCTTGAGATCGCGATGGATGACACCCCGCGCGTGGGCATGGGCCAGGGCATCCAAGATGTCGAAGAGCACCCGACGCAACGCGCCCCAATGCGTGGGCCAGGCCGCGTGCAGATCGCCGCTCGCGCGCTCCATGGCCACCCAGGGGCTCCGCGGCGCAAAGCCCAGCGCAGCCCCCGCCTCTGGCACCTCGCCACAATCGTATAGCCGCACGATATTGGGATGGTTCAAGCCCGCGATCGCCCGAATTTCGCGCAAGAACCCGGCACGCCACACGGGATCCTGAGCCCGCTCGGCGGTCATGACCTTGATGGCCGTCGACGCCCCAGAGACATGAGTCGCGGCCCAAACCTGGGCCATGCCGCCCTGGCCGATCTGTGCGTCGAGCCGGAAGGCGCCGAAGTAGACGGGATCTACGCTCATACTCTGAGAGTCTCCAGGGTCGTCGTCACGTCGCGGGTCCCATCCGTGATGCCGGTCCGCCCGACAGTGATGCCAAGACTCCGAAAACCTGTCTTGGTCTTTCGTCTCATCGCCAAGGGTGACGAGAACCATCGGGTTGTCGGCCTCGATCTCGGCGTCGATGATGCCCTGATCAGGCCACGCACTCAATCGCCCTGACTCAATGTCCGCCCTGCCAAGACCCACCTGAGCGCGCGGCACCGGCCATCGGCGCGCCAGCGCGTCGGTCCATGATCTTTCTCAAAACCCTCTGCCCAAATTCGCAGTTCACGGTTCTTGAAAGGTGAGGGTGTCGCCGATCACGGCCGCACGCAGGAGGTCGACGATGCGCATCTGCACACTGCTGACTCGAGCGCTCTGCG
>JBNMOZ010000505.1:0-4954 GCA_051276005.1 Bradymonadia bacterium
GGGGTCTCGGGCCGAGTCGTCGAGCATCCAGGGCATCAGCTTGAGCGGATAGGTGCTCTCGAACTGCACCCACAACGACGCGTCGGGCAGCCGCGTTGGCGCCTCGGGGCCGCGCACGCCGCGGCGGTGACCGGTGGCGCTGACCCCATGCGGCGTCAGGTAGGGCGTGTAGGAGAACGCGCCCCGCTGCCACGGGCCGTCGGTCGCGTCGCTGAGCACCACGCCGTTGAACTCGATCGCCGAGTTGCGATGGAAGTAGGGCGGGCGAAAGGTGCCCTCGGTCACGTCCCAGCGCCCCTTGAACACCGCCACGTCCAGCGCGTTGCGCCCGTGGGCGTCCATCGGGCAGGTCAGCACCGTCATGATGGACGGGTCGGGGTGATCAAAGCTCACGCTGCCGACGCTGTTGAACAGCCGCAAATCGTACGCCACCGGGGTGTAGTTGCCGTGCCACGCCACTACATCAAAGGGGGAGGCGTTGAGCTCGACCGCCCACAGGTCGCCGCCTTGCTTGACCACCACCGGGTAGGGGCCGACGCGGTTCTCGTAGTCGGCCTTGGGCGCTCGGAAGTGGCGTGACGCCGCCAAGCCGTTCGCGCCCAGCAGCCCGCGCTCGGGGAGCACGACGTGGCCGTCGAAGACCTCGGCGACGTACCCAGTGGCGGCGGCGTCGAGCAGGCACACCTGAAACCGGACGCCGCGGGGCAAGATGGCCACCTCGGCGGGCCCGACGCTCAACCAGCCCATCTCGGTGCGGATGCGCAAGCGACCGGTCACGGGCGTCACCACCAGATCGCCGTCGATGTTGCAGAAGGCGCGCTGCATAGAGCGGTTGGCGGCGTACAGGTGCACGGCCATGCCCTGTCGCCGGGCGGGATCGCCCGCGCCGGCGAACGTGGTCAAGCCGTCCAGCCAATCGGTCGGCGCGGTGGGCACGTTGGGCGCTCGGTACCGCATGATCTGGGGGGTGGGCACGCCCGCGTCGAAGCGGCCGGTGAACCGTGAGGCGGGCAGCCGGCGCCAAGCGGTCGTCGCGATGGGCGGGCGCAGACGGTACAGCCACACGTTGCGGTTGAGCGCGCGCTCGACGGTGAAGCCGGTGCCGTTGATCTGCTCGGCGAACAGGCCATAGGGCGCCGCCTTTGGGCTGTTCTGCCCCACGGGGAGCGCGCCGGGCTCGGCGCTGCTGGCCAGCTGGTTGCCGAAGCCGTGCAGCGCGGGGATCGGCCGCTCGCGCAGCACGTGGTCGATGGCGTCGCGCAGCGCGTACCCGTCGGCCGGGTGAAGACGGTGGGCGTCGCCGGGCGCGGTGTGGGTCGTCACCTGGGCGCCCAGCGCCGTCAGGGCGCGCGCGGTCTCGGCGAACGCGGCCTCGGGGATCCAGGCGTCGCCCGCGGATCGACTCAGATACACAACCTGCCCGGCGAGCGCGTCCACCGCGTCGATGGGCGGGCACGCGCCGGAGAACGCAAGCGTGCGCGCCGGCGCGTGGCCGCGACTGGTCAGCCAGGCCAGCGCCAGGCAGGCGCCCTGGCTGAAGCCCGCGACCACGATCCGATCGGGGTCGATGACGGCCGTCAAGCGAGCCCACGCCGCGTCGAGCACGGCCAGCGCCGAGGCGAGGTGCTCGGCGTTGTCGGCCCCGGCGTCGAACGCTTTGGGGTACCAGCTCGACAGCGCGGCCTGCGGCGCGAGCCAGGCCAGGCCGGGGGTGCCGCCGACGGCGCGCCTCAGCCGGGCCGTCTCGCTCTCGGCCGATCCGCCCCGACCGTGGATGACCAGCACGGCGGCGTGGGCCTCGTCGAGGGCGACCCCTGAGATCGCGGGCCGCAGCGCCGCGTGCGGACCGGTGGCCGAGAACGCCTCGCCGCGTTGGCTGGCGCCGGGGCGTCGGCCCAGCCACGCGTCTTCGAGCACCCCGCGGATGAGGGCCCGATCAAGGGGTTTGGGGTTGGCATAGGCGCGCTGCCCGGCTTCGTCGGCCAACGCGTCCAGATCGGCGTACTGCACGCCCAGCGCCCGCAGCGAGCGATCGAGGCCCGCGGTGCCGGCGAGGTCGAACAGCAGGCCCGCGACGTCATGTACGCCGAACGCTGCGCGCAGCGGCGCGAGGGTGGGCGCGTCGGCGTTGAAGGCGAGCGTGAACGCGAGCAGGGCCGCGTGGGTGGCGGCGTGCGGGGTGCCGGCGCCGCTCGCCACGACGTGCGCCAGCTTGTGTTGCAGGGCCATGCTGGCGCCGTCGAGCGCCGCACCCGCCAGGCCCGCGCCGCGGCTCGCGTCGGCCCGCGCGTCGGGATCGGCCGGGTCGCGGATCAGGTCGCGGATGGCGCGCGCAAGGGGCGCCAAGCTGTCTCGGGCCGCGGCCTGGGCGGCGTCGGTGGCCTGCGCGGCGTAGAGCGCCTCGACGCTATGGGCCAGGGCGTTATACAGGCTCTCGATCGCCAGCGCCGGCGGCAGCGACGCGGTCAAGGCGGGGTCGTAGGCGACCAGGCTCGGGCGCACGCGGTCGTCTCGCCCGGTGGTCTTGACGCCGTCGCGGGTGACGCCCCAGATGCCGGTCCGCTCGGATCCCGCGTAGGTGGTGGGCACCGCGGCGAGCTGCACCGGGTGCTGCAGCGCGATGGCCTTGGCCACCCCCATGGGCGTGCCGCCGCCGTGGGCCACCACCCAGTCGACCGCATGGGCCTCGGCCTGGGCCGCCGCCGCGTCGGCGACGTGGCCGGGCACCTGCGGCTCGGTCACCCAGCACGTGGTCGCCACCCGCTCGCCCAGCGCCCGCGCCAAACGCTCGACCCCGGCCGGCCGGCCGGCCGATCCCACCAGCATGACCCGCACCGCCCCGCGGGCGATCAGCGCATCGACCAGGCGCGCCTCGGCGCCCGGTCCCTCGAGAATCTCAACGTCCTGAGCCATCACTTCATCTCCTGTCGTGCGCTGCGATCAGCTGAGATCGAATACCAGCGCTTCGGTGGCGGCCTTGGCGCGAAATGTCAGGGCCTCGGCCTCGGTGACCGCCATGCCATCGCCAGGCTGCAAGACCTCGCCCGCCACCTCGAGCGGCCCGCGGATGACCTGCACCCAGACGTTGCCACGGCGCGGCTTGAGGTGGGCGGTCGCGCCGTCATCGAGCAGAAGCCGGTAAAGATCCAGGTCTTGGCCGATGGTCAACGAGCCGTCGCGACCGTCGGGCGAGACCACCAGTTGCAGCCCGCGCTCGGTGAGCGCGAACGCCTTCTGGTCATAGCGTGGGGCCGTGCCCCGCTGGGCGGGCAGCACCCAAATTTGCAAAAACTGCACGCCCTCAGCGCGCGAGTGGTTGTACTCGCTGTGGGCGATCCCGCGGCCGGCGCTCATCAGCTGCACGTCGCCCGGCTTGATCACCGAGCCGGTGCCCAGCGTGTCGGTGTGCTCGAGGGCGCCGTCGACCACGTACGAGATGATCTCCATGTCGCGGTGGGCGTGTTGGGCGAAGCCCCGCCCGGCGTCCACGGTGTCCTGGTTGATGACCCGCAGATGACCGAACCCCATGAAGCGCGGGTCGTGGTAGCCCGCGAAGCTGAAGGTGTGGTGCGTATCGAGCCAGCCGTGGTTGGCGTGGCCCCGGTCGATCGATCGGCGAACGAGAGTCTTCATGTTGCCTCCACTTGCGTGGTCGAGAGCGGGCGCGTCGGGCCCTGCCAGGGCGCGGGTCGTGGGGACGTCGCGGTGCTGCAAGGCGTTCGACGGCATATACTGCGCTCCAGGGGGGCGTTGTTTGCGATGATGAAAGTATACTCGTCAAAAAATGGAGCGCACATGCGTCTCAACAAGCATTCGCTTGCAAACCTGCAAGCGTCCCGATGAGGTGGGACGACGCGCGTTTGGTGCTCGCGGTGGCCGAAGCAGCCGGGCTGACCGACGCCGCCAAGGCCCTCGAGCTCAACCATTCGACGGTCTATCGGCGGCTGACGGCGGTCGAAGAGGCGGCGGGCGCGCGGCTCTTCGTGCGTGAGGGCGGGGTGTATCGCGCGACCCCACTGGGCGAACAGGTGGTGGGCCACGCTCGCGCTATGGCCGACCAGATGACTGCGCTCATGGACGCCGTGCACAGCCGCGACGGCGAGCCCCGCGGGACAGTGCGCCTGACCGCGCCCGAGTCGGCCCTCGCGCTTTTGGGCGGCCGCCTCGCCGACTTCCAGGCCCGCTACCCACTGGTTCAAGTGCAGGGCGACTTTGCCGACCGGTTCTTTGAGTTGGCGGCGCGCGAGGTCGACGTGGCGGTGCGCTTCACCCGCGCGCTGCCACCCGACGCGGTCGGTCGCCGGGTCGCCGGCGTGGCCTGGGCGGTCTACGCGCCCAGCGCGTGCCCCGCGCCAACGCAGCTGCCCTGGGCGGGGTTCACGGCGGGGCGCGCGCTGGCGGCCGCAGAGTGGCTGCGCGGGCGCGGCGTCACCCCCGTCATGACGGTCAACTCGGTGCCGGCGCTCGAGCAGGTGCTGTGCGCGGGGGAGTGGCAGGGCACCCTGCCGTGCTTCGTGGGCGACGCGAACCCGCGTTTGCAGCGGCTGGGCGAGGCGATCCCCGACGCGGTCAGCGAGCTTTGGATTTTGTACCATCAGGCGTTGTGGCAGACGCGCCGGGTGCGGGCCCTGGTCGAGCACCTCGCGGCGGGCCTGGCCGAGCACGTCGACTTGCTCGAGGGGCGCGGTCAGCGAGCTTGACCGCGTCGATTCGACGGCTCAGTCGGCGAGTCGATCGTGGCGCGACTGCTCTTTCAAGACGATCATCGCCGCGATCGCGACGAAGCCGGGCAGTAAGATGGCGACCTGGGGCACCCCCAGAAAGATCGGCCGGCTGATCGGCGGCCAGCTGAGCGCCCACACCCCGGTGAGCACCCAGACCCAATTCTTGGGCCCACGCGCTGCCGCATAGAGCGCCGCGATCTC
Organism: Bradymonadia bacterium; assembly: GCA_051276005.1. GTDB lineage: Bacteria > Myxococcota_A > Bradymonadia > UBA7976 > UBA1532 > JBNMOZ01. The sequence goes on from JBNMOZ010000505.1 coordinate 4,926, forward strand.
GACCCCGATCGCCAATCGACCGATCCAGG
>JBNMOZ010000506.1:0-4948 GCA_051276005.1 Bradymonadia bacterium
GCTGCGGCGGCGATGACTACGATGACGACTACGATGACGACGATGTCGACTCGGGGTGCGAAGGCGATGATCTCGAAGAGACGATCGTGGGGGTCTTGCGCGGCGGCGGCGGCGACGGCCCTTGGTTGGGCCGCATCGTGCGGTGGTTGCCGTGGATGTGCGTCTTCTTGGCCATCCGGCTGATGCGCCGGCGGCGGCCCCGTCTGGCAGCCTGCTAGGAGAGCCAGCCGGCCTGACGATACCAGGCGGCCGTTTGCCGCAGCCGGGTGTCCAGATCGACGCGCAGCTTGATATGCGCCTCCTCGATCGCCTTCTCTCCTGAGCAGATCCAGTCGCCCGCCGTCGCTTCCCGCGCCTTGTCGATGGTGATCAGCGGGGGCTTTTTGCGCACACGGCCCCAAAGTTGGGCAGCAGCGGCGACCGCGAACATCATCGGGCGGGGCAGGGCGATGACGCGCACTGGCGTGTCTAACGCGGCCCCGATGCGGCGACCCAACTCCGCGAAGGTGATGACCTCGGGATCAGCGGTGAAGTAGACGCCTTCGCCCGGAGCGCCGCCGCCCGCCGGTACCCGCTTGCCATGCTCGGCGAGGCGCACCATCACGTGGACCAGATCGGCCACATGTACGGCCGAGAACCGCGGCTGCTTGAGCGAGGGCACGACATGCCAACCTTTGGCGGCCAGCCGGAACAGCTCGAAGCTGGGCTCGTCGCCCTCGCCGAAGACGATGGGCGGGCGCACGATGGTCACCGGCACGCGATCGGCGCGGGCGATGGCTGCCTGCTCGCCCGCGAGCTTGCTGCGCCCATACGCCGAGATGGGGCGCGACGGTTCGCCCTCGGTGCGCGGGGCGCCCGTGGTGCTCACGCCGGCGGCTGCGAGGGACGAGACCACGAGCAGGGTCGGTGGGTTGGCGCAGGCTGCACAGGCGTCAGCGACGTGGGCGACGCCGTCTCGGTTGACCTTGAACAGCCAGTCGTCGTCGGTCGCCTGTCGGCCCAGCGCGCCGGCCACGTGATAGACGACATCGAAGCCCTCGAGCTTGCCCATCAGGGTCTCGGGCTCGGTGACGTCGCCAATAAGATAGCTGACGCGATAGGGATCGAGCGGGGCGCGGTTGGACGTGCGCCGCACGAGGCACGTGACGTCATCCCCCATGCTCGCGACGCGCCAGACGAGATGGCGACCCACGAACCCTGTTGCGCCGGTAACGAGGACTTTCATGCAGCCGAAGTATCGGGCCGTCGGTGGCGCCGCGCAAGCCTATGACCGTTGGTCATCGTTCGCTGCGTCATCAGTCGTCCCAGCGCGCGATGGGCCAGCCCGCCTGACGGGCCCGCCGGGTGAGCCGTGGATCGGGGTGGACCGCGACCGGGTGACCCACGCGCTCGAGCATCGGGAGGTCTGACGCGGAGTCGGAGTAGAACCAGCAATCGGCCAGATCGACCCCGTGGGAATCGGCGTAGGCCTGGGCCAGCACGACCTTGCCAGCGCCGAAGCACAGCGGACGGATGGGATCGCCGGTGAAGTGCCCGGTCGCGTCGACCTCGAAGCGACTGCACAAGATGTCGTCGACGGCCAACGCGTCGGCGACCGGGCGCGCCATATAGTTCGACGAGGTGGTGAGCAGCGCGAGGCGGTGCCCTTGTCGCACATGGTCCGCGATGACGGCGATGGCGCCCGGCCGAACTCGGTGGGCGACTTCGCGGTGATAAAAGGCCTCGGTGCGGTCAGCCAGAGCCGCCTCCGGCGTGCCCGCGAGCAGGCGGATGGCGTCCTCGATCACCGGCTCAATGGCGCTGAATCCCAGGTGGTAGCGTCCGATATGCCACAGGCCGCGCAGCGCCGCGCGTCGCTTGAGGTGGCCGCTGCGCACCTCCGCGCGAATCCAAAGGTTGCCGGTATTGACCGCCAGCAGGGTGCGATCCATGTCAAAGAAGGCGATGGGTGTGCTCATGGGACGAACTGATAGCCGGCGCCGCGCACCGACAGCAGATGGGACGGCTTTTGAGGGAACGGCTCAATATGACGCCGCAAGCGCACGATGAAGTTGTCGACGACCCGCGTGTTGGGGTGGTTCGACAGCTTCCAGACCTGCTCGAGCAGCTCATGGCGCGACAGGACGCGGCGCGGGTTGGCGCAGAAGTACCGCAGCAGGTCGAACTCCAGGCGCGTCAGCTTCGCGGGTTGGCCATCCACCGTGACGGCGTACGTGTCGAAATCGATCGTGACGTTGCCGAAGTGCGACTGCGCCGTCTGCGACGACGCCTCGGGCCTCTGCGACCAGCGGGTGCGGCGCAGGAGCGACGTGACGCGCGCGCGCAGCTCGTCGAGGTCAAACGGCTTTCCCAGGTAGTCGTCGGCGCCGGCTTCAAGCCCGGCGACGCGATCCTCGGGGCGATCGTTGGCCGTGAGCATGAGCACCGGCGTGATGTTGCCGGCGTCGCGCAGGCTTCTGCAGAACGTCAGCCCGTCGATGTCGGGCAGCATCACGTCGAGCAGGATGAGGTCGAAGCCCTCGGGGCTGAGCAGATGATAGCCCGCGTCCCGGGCTGAGCCGGCGACCGTGACTTGATAGCCATCCAGATCGAGGTTGAGCTTGAGACCGACGGCGATGTGCCGCTCGTCCTCGACGACCAGAATGCGGGCGCTCATGCAGGGGCTCCAGGGGCCGGCGGTTGCCGACTGGGCAAGATGACCGAGACGGTCGTGCCGAGCCCGGGTCCAGGTGAGATAGCGCGGACGCGACCGCGCATGCTTCGAACCAACGCGCGCACAACGAAGAGGCCCAGCCCGGTGCCGCGCCGCTGACGAACCGCCTCTGCGTCGACGCGATAGAATCGATCAAAGATGCGAGCTTGCTCCTCGCGCGCCAAACCGATGCCTCGATCAGTGACGTCGATCCGGATGCGTCGCGAGTTGGGTCGCGCGACGGTCACGGTGACTTCGGCCGGGCGATCCGAATACTTCACGGCGTTGTCGAGCAGGTTGGACAGCACCGTCTCCAGCGCCAGCCGATCGGTCCACACCGCGATGTTCTCGGAGACCTCGAAGCGAATCTGGCTCGGATCGATCCGATGACGACGAGCGATGCGCGCGGCGAGCACGGCGCCCAACTCGGTGAGCACGATGCGCTCGCGGTTGAGCGCGACGCCATGCAGCATGCGGTTGGCCTGAAGTACGTCGCCGATGAACGCCGAGAGGCGGTCGACATCATCGAGCATCATGTCGATGAGTCCCTCGCCCTTGTCAGCCGGCAGATCGGGCCGTTTGAGCGTCTCGAGGCACAGCTTCATGCTCGCGAGGGGGCTCTTGAGTTCGTGCGTCACCGAGTCGATGAAGCCAAATTGGCGACGCGACGCTCGGCGCTCCCGCGCGACGAAGAAGATGAGCGCCATGAGCGCGAGCAGGATGATGGACAGCGAGATGATGCCCAGCACCAGCAGCCAGGTGCTGTAGATCTCGTCGCTCGACACGATGATGATCGGCCAGCCAACCAGCATCGCGATCGACAGGCCCACCGTGATGATGGCGAGCACGATGGGCAATGTCTTCTGGGGAATCTGGGCCATGCGGCGGCATATTGCCGGGCGCAGACACGCGGTGTAAAGCGCGGTGAATTGCCTTCTTGGGGGTCCGATGACCATTCGGTGACAATCGGCGATTCAATCGGGACACATAGACACCAACTGCTGACCCACATGACAGCGCGCACCCGGCATACTCCCGTCATCAGCCAGGGAGAGAAATATGAGTACCACCGAGTTTGCGAAACGTTCGCCGTTCCACAAGGAACTCAACAAGCGCGTGCAGCGCCACTTCAAAGACAACAACCTCAGCCGCCACGCCAACCGGGCGATGTGGATCAAGGTGGCGACCATCCTGACCGCATGGGCCGCCGCAGTGGCCGTCTATTTGACGGTGAAGATGCCCATTTGGGCGATGATCCCTTTCGCCATCTTCACGGGCATGAGCATGGCCGGCATCGGCATGAGCGTCATGCATGACGCCAATCACCGGGGGCTGAGCGGCAACCAGACGGTCAACCGCATCTTTGGGTTCACGGTCGATATCCTGGGCGCTGCCGGGGCGCTTTGGCGGATCAAGCACAACAACATCCACCACACGAGCCCGAACGTTGTCGGCGTCGACGACGACATCGAGGTCGGCATTTGGGGTCGCTTCGCGCCGGGCCAGCCTTGGCACCCTTGGTTGCGCTTCCAGCACATCTACCTTTGGGGCCTGTACACGCTGCTGACCGTAAAGTGGCTGCCGTCTGACTTTGTCGAGATCTACACCAAGCGCATCGGCCAGAACGAGATTGTGCGACCGCCCGCCGGCGAAATCGCGATGTTGTTCTTGGGCAAGGCGATCTACTTCTCCTGGATTCTCATCATCCCAGGCATCTTGCACGGTTGGGGCTACGCGCTCGGCTTCATGGCCGTGACGACGATGACGATGGGTCTCATCTTGGCGGTCGTCTTCCAGCTGGCGCACGTCGTCGAAGAAGCGCAGTTCACGCCCCCCGGCGCGCAGCCGCTCGACTTTGCCCAGCACCAGATGGCCACCACCGTCGACTTCGCCCGCGATAACCGCTTCGTGACCTGGTATGTCGGCGGCCTGAACTTCCAGGTGGTCCATCACCTGTATCCCAACATCTGCCACATCCACTACCCGACGCTGTCGAAGATCGTTGAAGAGGTCGCGGCCAAGCACAACGTGCCCTACCTGGTGCTGCCCTCGGTCACTGCGGCGCTCGCTTCGCACCAGCGCTGGCTCAAAGAGATGGGCCAAGCCGATGTCGCCGTCGACATCGACGCGATGAGCTCCGACGCGTCTGGGGACGTCGATCAGGCGACCGCCGAGCCGGCGATGGCGGCCCGCACGGCCGTCTGACCCGGTCGCTGAACCGGTCGCTGAACCGGTCGCTGAACCGGTCGGCATCTC
>JBNMOZ010000507.1:0-4937 GCA_051276005.1 Bradymonadia bacterium
GCGACCGGCCGAAGCCCTGCCCGCCTGGCCCGCCATCGCCGACAACGCCGCCCCGATCGCGGTGCGGGCGCGCGCCTATCTCGATATCAACTGCGCCATGTGCCACCAGCCAGACGGCCCCGGCAACGCCCAGATCGACCTGCGCTTCGAGACCGCGTTCGGCGACACCGGGCTGTGCGACGTCGAGCCCGCCCAGGGCGACGCCGACATCAACAACGCCCGCCTCGTGGCCCCCGGTGACGCCGCGCGCAGCGTGCTGCTGTTGCGGATGAACCGCCGCGGCGACGGCCAGATGCCGCCGCTCGCCAGCAGCGTCATCGACACGGCAGGCGTCGCGCTGATTCGTGATTGGATCAACGCCATCGACGGCTGCCCTTGAGGCCGGCTGTGCTCGGCACCGCGTCCCAAGCTGGCGCGCCGAGCCAGGCCCCGTTCTCATGACGGCCCCCAACTTTTGCACCTGTTCAAATTCTGACCTGACGGAGATCCCATGCGCAGTCGTCTACTGCTCGCTGTTCTTGCTCTGGCCGCCTGTGATGACGGCACGACGGCGGCTGATCCGCCCGACCAGATGCCCGCCCCCGACATGGGTGTGACCGATTTGGGTGTGGCCGATTTGGGGCCGACCTTGGCCGACGATCCGCTCGCGCTGGACGCCGACTGCGACCCCCTCGTGCCCGCCGCCTGCGCCCTGCCCTGGCCCAGCGACAAGTACCTGGTTGAGGACGCCGAACGAGAGACCGGATATCGGCTTGAGTTCGGCCCGACGACCCTGCCGCGCAACAAGCAGGGCGTGCAAATGCGCCCGGAGCGCTACTCGGTGCTCGACGGCTACGGCGTGGGCGTGCCGCTCATGGTCATCCTGCCGAACCTCGACCCCGACCAGCTGCTCTGGGAGCGCGACATCGCCGATACGACCGACCCCGACGCCGACATCGTCTGGCTCGAGGTCACCGACGCGGGCACTCGGCGGGTGGCGTACTACGCTGAACCCGACCCGTTTCAGGCCGATCCGGCGATGCGCATTCTGCATGTACGCCCGGCCGAAATCCTCAAGCCCGGCACCCGCTATGTGGTCGGATTTCGCGGACTCGAAGACGTCGATGGCGAGCGCATTTTGCCCAGCCGCGCCTTCGCTGCCTTGCGAAACGGCACCGCGGCAGAGACCGACTACCCCAACCTGGGTGCGCGCCAGGCCCGCTTCGATCGGGTGTTCTCCGACCTGGAAGCCGAAGGCGTCGATCCGGCCAGCCTGCAGATCGCCTGGGACTTCACCACCGCGAGCTCGAAGGCCTTGCACGGCGACATGCTCGAGATTCGGCGCGCGGGCTTCGAGGCGACCGGCCCCGACGGCCCCGAGCTGACGTTCACCGAGGTTACCGAGCGCAGCGAAGAGGAGAGCCCGCACATCTGGCTCGACATCAAGGGCACCATGCGCGTGCCGCACTTCATGGAGGTGTGGGGCGAAGACCAGTTTGGCCGCAGCCATTGGGCGATGCACCGCGACGCCGACGGCATGCCCGCGCAAGACGGCTGGCGCGACGCCGACATCTGGGTGCGCGTGCCCCACGCCGCCCGAAACGGCACGCCCCAGGGTCTGGTGCTCTACGGCCACGGGCAGCAGGGCCGCGGCAGTCAGGTGCGCGGCGGCGACAAGGAGCCCATCGCCAACAACAACAACCTGATCTTCTTCGCCTGCGACATGGTCGGCATGTCCGAAGCCGAGCTCAACGTCACCCCCTCGATTCTGCTCGACATGAACCTCTTCCCCTGGGTCGGCGACCGACTGCATCAGGGCTTGCTGGAGTACCTCATGTTGACCCGCGGCATGATGCATCTCTCGGCGAGCACCGAGGCCTTCAGCAGCCGTGGGATCCAGATCGACACCGACCGCGTGTACTACTCCGGCATCAGCCAGGGCGGCATCTTTGGCGCGAGCCTGATGGCGCTGACCAACGACATCCAGCGCGGGCACCTGGGCGTGCCGGGCATGCACTACTTCACGCTCATCGGCCGCAGCCGCAACTTCCAGCTGCTCGGTCAGTTGCTGGCCAGCGGCTACCCAGATCGCACCGACCAGAGGATCGCCATGATGGCGGCGCAACAGATCTGGAACAAGACGGATCCCATCAGCTACTACCGCCACATCTCTGCCGAGCCCTTCGAGGATGACGCGCCTCGCCAGGTGCTCCTCGCGCCCGCGAAGGGCGATCCCCAGGTCTCGGTGCTGACGGCCGAGGTGACGACGCGCAGCAACGTCGGCGTCGCCCTGGTCGGGCCGTCCGACAGCCAGCGCGCCGTCCCGCTGGTCGAGCCGACGCCGTTCCCCCACGCCGGATCAGGCCTGGTGCTCTGGGACTACGGCAACGCGTGGCCCGCGCCGGGCGCACAGCCGCCGGCCGAGGATCCGGCGGGTGATCCCCACAACACGCCCCGCAATGACGCCAACCATAACCGACAGATGGTGCACTTCTGGGAGACCGGTGAGATCATCGATGTGTGCGAGGGCGGCACCTGCGGTGACTGAGCGGGTCTTAACAGACCGCGCATGATCGATGACGCTGCGATCCCTCCGGCTTGAAGAAGAGCTCGACAAGTGGGGGCTGAACAGATGGGTGGCTCTGAATCCAGCCTCGACCGAAGGACGTGTTGCTCAGCGCGAAGTCTCTTGTCGCTGCTGTTTCTCTCCGGCTTGATTTCTTGCGCCTCAGATCGAAGCAATCCGACGAAGGATGATGCTGAGGGCCCGATAACCGAGGCGTCACTGACACGGATCATGAAGGCGATGGCGAGCTGCATGCCACCTGGTGTGTCGGATGAAGGTTTTCAGTCAATCATCGATGACGTCAGGCGTCTTCAGATGCGTCCTGAGAGTGAGCTGAGGGCTGCCTTACGAGGCGTTTACGCGAGGCAGCCGGAACCACCGGACGAACTACACGCTCGAACAATGGTCCTACTTCGCCTGTACTTCGATGTCCCAGCGAGTATCCCTCTGGCTGAAGCAGAGTAGTTTGGTGGATTCTACCTTGGTGGATTCTACTCAGGTGGTTATGACGCAGAGTTGAATGACATTGGTTGGCCAATTCTCTTCCAAGACGACAGGCCGGCTGGAATCTATTGGTGCACCAACGTTGGCGCTACGCGAGAGTACGACGCGCTCGGTGAATTCGATTATTTCAGGCAGACGCTGGATCTGGGTCAACGCGACCTGGGCGACGTTCGATAGTCCATTGGTGGAGCCAGCGGTGGCTCCGAATCTGGCGCCGTATTTGGGAAGGGTGGTCCAACTCGTCGCGTAGGGGTCATGACCCGGCGCCGTCCAAGGGGTCGAAGTCTTGCGTCTGAAGATGTGCAAGCTGGCGTAGCGGCTCTCTTTGAGTTCGGTTGTCGTAGGGGTCCGAAGACCAAGAGTCCTCTAAGATCTGATGATTACTTCGGTTTCAGGCTGATACGCTCTTCGGATCAGGCCTTCGTCATGCCCAAGGCATGTCGAGCGATCGCCGCCTTGAACGCGCCCTTATCGAAGACCTCGCCCGGTTGGGGCCAGCAGCCCAGCAGCTCGATGCCATCATCACCCGCGCGGCCTTCAAACCGCCCCACCAGCCGCCCATGATGCAGCAGCGGACACACATAATAGCCGTACTTCCGCTGCGCTGCGGGCTTGTAGACCTCCCAGATGTAGGCGAAGTCGAACACATCCTTGAGCAGCGGCCTGCACCAGAGCAGCGGATCGAGCGGCCCCAGAATGCGCATACGCCCGTCGTCGGCTTTAAACGTTCGTGCGCGCTGATCGGGCAGCGCCAGATATGGCCGCTTCACCCCCTTGATGCGCACCTCGACCAGCGCGCCTTCCTCGATCAGCTGGTCGGGCAGCGTGCGTCGCACCGCGCCGAGCATCGACCACCACGGCCCGTCGATACGCGGCATCAACCCGATGGCCGCGATGCGCTCGAGGGTCGCCCAGCGAGAGAAGTCGGCGGGGCCCGGCTGGTCGTGGACCGCCGGCAGCGCCCGGCTGGGAATATCGAAGATGCGCCGGCGCCCGCGCCGCGCGGTGGTCACGACCTGACAGCGCAGCCACAGCAGATCGAGGGCCATCGTCGCGGCCTTGGACGTGCCCTTCCATCCACTCCAATTGATGGGGTCAACGCGGCCGCGGTCGGCCAGATCGGCAGCGCCCACCGGCCCGCGGGCGGTGACCTCGGCCAACACATCGTCGAGGACCGCCTGGGGGATGCGCTTTTGCCGAGCCGTGGAGCGCCAATTCGGGGTGCGCGCCGCCTGATCACGATAGGCCGGGAAGGCGTCCGCCGGCAGGAAGCACCGCTCCTTCGCGAAGTGTTCAAAGGCGTGGCCGGGATACAGATGGTCGAAGACCCCCCCGCGCTGCATGCCGTCGGTGCGGGCCATCATCACCAGGTCGGCGTTGGTGCCGATGCGATCCAGCGGGTCGAGCTGCACGCATCGCCGCTCGCTGAGCACCGCCTGCGTCGCCTGCGCCCCGCCGACGCGATTCGCATACAACCCCGCGTTTCCAATGAGTAAGTGTGTCGCCTCAGCCCGCGTCCAGTGCTCAACCTTCGCAGCGCCAGGCGCGCGGGAAGGGTCTTCGACAATCTTCTCTTCAATCGGCACCGCGCCCCCCGTTCTCGGTGTTGGAGACGCGCTCTAACACCTTTGTTACTGTGCCTGCGATCTTCGAGGTGAGTCTGATGAGGCATAGAAATGGAGGGCCCATGCGGCTCCGGTCAATGGGTGTGCTCGCCGGCATTCTGGCGTGCGCGCTGGTATTCTCTGATGCGGTCGGTGGCGATCGAAAGGGCGAAGTTCAGCGCCCCCTCTCAGCGCGCGAGAAGGTGTTGGCGTCGCTCACCGCCAATGACGGCGTGCTGATCAACCTGAGCGCGAGCGATTTGCCCAGCACCACCGACATGATC
>JBNMOZ010000508.1:0-4934 GCA_051276005.1 Bradymonadia bacterium
CTTCCCGGCCTATATGGGCAACAGTCAGTACCCGTTCTCTCTGGTCATGCAGGTCTGCGACCTGTTCGGCATCACCGCGGTGACGTTCCTGGTCTATCGCGTCAACGCCAACCTGTTCCTGTGGGTCCGCGCCCTCAAAGAGGGTCGGCCGCGTCCGCGCAAGGCCACCATCGCCACCGCTCTCATGGTCGGCTTCGCGCTGGTCTACGGCGCGGTGCGCATGCATCAATTCGATGGGCGAATGGCGGAGGCCAAAAAGCTCAAGGTTGGCCTGGTCGAGGCCGACGTCGGCATCTTCCTCACCGAGACCCGCGAGAAGCGCCGCGATCACTTGCTGATCAACCAGCACCTCTCTGCCCAAGCCGAGGCCCAGGGCGCCGAGCTGCTCATCTGGTCCGAGAGCAGCTACCGCAAGTCGTTCCTGCCCCGGCGCGCCGCGAAGTTCCCGCGCTCAGAGGTGCCGCTCGTCGCCGACGCCACCCAAGAGGACCGCGAGACGACGCGATATGATCGCATCGCGCCCATCCGCGGCTTCAACACCCCGCTGCTCTTCGGCAGCACGTCCACCGAAGCCAGCAGCCCCCGCTGGGAAGGCGACGTCAAATACACCCCCCGCAACACCGCGTGGCTGCTCGACGCCGCCGGCAAAGTCCAGGGCGCCTACGACAAGGTCTACTTGCTGGTCTTTGGCGAGTACGTGCCCTTCGCAAAGCACATCCCCTGGATCTATGACGTCATCAAGGCAGCGGGCAACCTGGAGCCCGGTCGAGACCTCAACCTGATCAGCGCAGATCTCTGGGGTAAGGGGTTGATCAAGTTTGGGGTTCTCATTTGCTACGAGGGCATCCTGCCGGCCTTCACGCGGGGCATCGGGAACCAGCGACCCCACCTGCTCGTGAACATGACCAACGACGATTGGTTTGGAAATACGCCCGAGCGCTACCTGCACCTGGCGCTGGCTATCCCCCGCGCCATCGAGCATCGGGTCGCGTTCATACGCAGCACCCTGACCGGTGTGAGCGCCTTTGTGGACGCCAACGGACGTCTGCTCGCCCAGACAAAGCCCACCGAGCCCGAGATCCTCGTGCGCGACGTGCCGCTGCTGCAATCAGCGACCGTCTATCAGATCATCGGCGACGCGTTCTCTTGGGCCTGCGTCTTTCTCATCTTCGGGTTCTTGGCGTGGGGGCGCTGGCGACGGCGCTGAGCGTTGCCGGTAGAGGCTGCCGGTGGTAAGTATGAGCGATGCGCGCAGTTCTGACCTTTTTGACGCTCTCGATCGGTGTCGCCCCCGCTGGGGCGTGGGCGGCGCCTGCGACAGGCACGGTCCTGATTCAAGGCGCACCGAGTGGTTCGCCCGTCTCTATCGACGGCAAGAGCATCGGCGAGACCCCCCTGCCCGGCCCCTGGACGCTGACGGCGGGCCTGCATGAGGTGAAGATAGGCGCGCGTACTCAGCAAGTGACTGTCGCCGCCGGCGGCCAGGCCAAGGTCGCATACGCCGTCGGGCCCGCGGCGCCCACGAAGGCGGAAACGGCAGCGCTGCAAGCCGCGACCAGGTTTCCCGTCGTGACGGCCGGCTACGTCGGCGCAGGCGCAGGGGTGCTTGTCGTGGGCGCGGGCTTGTTCTTCGGCCTGTCAGACGCTGACGGCGTGTCTAAGCAGGAGGCCAACGCGGTCTTCGCCAACATCGGATACGGCATTGGCGGTGTGCTGCTGGCAGGCGGCGTGGCGATGATCATCTGGGGCGACGATGGCGCCTCTTCATCGGTCGGTATCGCGCCGACCCTTGGCGGGGCAGTGATCGGCGGCAGCTTCTAGCATGTCCAGCACGTCGCTGATGCGCCCCAAGCGCTTTGGTCAATATACGCTCCTGCGAAAGATCGCCACCGGCGGCACCTCCGACATCTTCCTGGCGCGCCGCCATGGGGTTGATGGCTTCGCCCGGCACCTCGCCATCAAGCGCATCTTGCCGCATTTGGCCAACGACCCCGACTTCGTGCAGTTGCTGCTCGACGAGGCACGCCTCGCGGCCCATCTGCACCACGGCCAAATCATCGAGACGCATGAGGTCGGGCTTGAGGGCGATTCGGCCTACATCGCGATGGAATATCTGCCCGGGACCGATGTGGGCCGGCTGCTCAAGAAGGCCAGCGTCCGGCGCCGACGCGTGCTGGTCGTACACCCCGATGACGCGATACGCGCTGAACTGAGCGCGGCGCTCTCGACCCAGACGCTGGATGTGATCACCGCCGCCGATCGTGAGACCGCTGGCGCGTTGCGCGGTGGCGCCATCGATCTGCTGGTCATCGACGGCGCTCTGCTGGGGCCGATCCGTGACCCGCTCCTCCATGGGCTGCAATCACGCCATCCCGAGATGCTCCGAACGATCATCCTGGGCGAGGTTGCTGGGCGCGGCGTCGGCGCATACGCGCTCATGGTCCCCGAGCCCGACGTCGACGTCGTCACCGAGATGGCCGAACAGTTGCTGCGCCCGGTCATGCCTCTTGAGTTGGCGATGCAGGTGGTGCGCGCGGTCGCGGACGGGCTCGACTATGCCCACAAGGCGGCCGATTTCGACGGCAACCCGCTGCACCTGGTCCACCGCGACATCAACCCCAGCAACGTGCTCATCTCGGTCAACGGCGCGGTCAAGATCGTCGACTTCGGCATCGCCCGCGCCACCACCGCTCGCCGCGACGACAGCGGCAACTTCGTGGGCACTTACCGATACATGAGCCCCGAGCAATCCCGCGGCAAAGCGGTGGACGCGCGGTCAGACATCTTCTCCCTCGGCGTCTTGCTGCACGAACTGGTCAGCGGCGTGCATCCCTTCATCGAGCCGGGCGCCGAATCGAATCAGTTCGCGGTCATGCGCGCCATTCGTGAGGACGATCCGCCGCTGCTCGGCGATCTGGTGCCCGGCGCCCCAACGAGCCTCGCCGAGATCGCCTGCAAGGCCATGGCGAAGGACCCCGACCACCGGTTCGACACGGCCGGCCAGATGGTCGAGGCCCTCGAAGATGCCGTGCGCAGCGAGGGCTTCAACTTGAGCCCACGTCGGCTAGAAGGCTTCATGCGGGTCGTCTTTGGCCCCGGGGAGCTTGAAGACTTCGGGGTGACGGGCACGGGGACTCAGATTCGCGCCTTGGACCCGTCGTTGATCCCGGCACCGATGATGGCCCCGGCTGCCATGAGTGACGCGCCGCCGCCCGCAACGAGTCTTCAGACACGTCCGCCCGCTGAGGTCGAGATCGATCTCTCTGACGTACAAGCCGATGCCTCACGGATCGCCCGACGCCACCCGCTTGAGCGACAAGATCCGGTCGGGCAGCGCACCCATCGACCCGAAGACGCGCCCCACCGCACGAACCTGTCGTCGCGCATCTTCATGCGCGGCCTGCTTGCGTTCTGCCTTCTGGCGGCGCTCGCGCTGGCCGGTTGGTACCTGTACGGCCAGACCAGCGGTCAAAAAAGCGACGAAAACCCGGCAGACAGGGTGTTGACACCGAAAGACGAGTGATTAACATCCTTGTCGGTTCGGGTCTTCCAGCCTGACTTTTTGGCAGCTCGGCTTGCCGCACGTCGCTGGTTGACCCACAACGCGCCTATATTCAAGACCCGCTTCATTCAAAATACGCCTCATTCAAAACACCTTCATTCAAATCACGCGCCTCGCGGCGTTGCTGCAATAAGGATCCAAACATGGGCAAGATCATCGGTATCGACCTGGGCACGACCAACTCGGTCGTCGCCGTCATGGAAGGCGGAGAGCCCAAGGTCATCACGAACGAAGAAGGCGCGCGCACCACCCCCTCGGTCGTCGCCTGGGACAAGTCGAACGAGGTCCTGGTCGGTCAGGTCGCGCGGCGACAGGCCATCACCAACCCCGAGCGCACCGTCTACTCGATCAAGCGCTTCATGGGCCGCCGCTTCGACGAGATCGGTGGCGAGGTCGGCCGCGTCCCCTACGAGCTCGTGCAGAGCGCCAAGGGCGGCATCGAGGTCAAGATCGGCGACCAGCGGCTCTCGCCGCCCGAGATCAGCGCCAAGGTGCTGCAGAAGCTCAAGCGCGCCGCCGAGAAGTACCTGGGCGAAGAGGTCACCGAGGCGGTCATCACCGTGCCGGCGTACTTCAATGACGCCCAGCGCCAGGCCACCAAGGACGCCGGTCGCATCGCCGGTCTCGACGTCAAGCGCATCGTCAACGAGCCCACCGCGGCGGCCCTGGCGTATGGCCTCGACAAGAAGGAAGAAGAGCTGGTTGCGGTCTATGACCTCGGCGGCGGCACCTTCGACGTCTCGGTCCTCGAGGTCAGCGAGAACGTGGTTGAGGTCATCTCGACCAACGGCGACACCCACCTGGGTGGCGACGACTTCGACGAGATCGTCATCCAGTACTTGATGGACGAGTTCAAGAAGGACACCGGGGTCGATATCAGCAAGGACCGCATGGTCCTGCAGCGCCTCAAAGAGGCCGGCGAGCGCGCGAAGATCGAGCTGTCGAGCGTCGCGCAGACCGAGATCAACCTGCCCTTTTTGACCGCCGACGCCACCGGCCCCAAGCACCTCAACCTGACGCTGAGCCGGGCCAAGTTCGAGCAGCTCATCGGCGATCTGGTCGAGCGTACGCTGCGCCCCTGCAAGCAGGCCCTCGAAGACGCCGGCAAGACCGCGGGCGACATCGATCAGGTCATCTTGGTCGGCGGTTCGACGCGCGTGCCCTTGGTGCAGCAGACCGTGGAGCGCTTCTTCGGCAAGGAGCCCCATCAGGGCGTCAACCCCGATGAGGTCGTCGGCCTCGGCGCGGCCATCCAGGCGGGCGTGCTGTCGGGCGACGTCAAGGACATCCTGCTGCTTGACGTTACCCCGCTCTCGCTGGGCATCGAGACCCTCAACGGCATCATGACCACGCTCATCCCGCGCAACACGAC
>JBNMOZ010000509.1:0-4913 GCA_051276005.1 Bradymonadia bacterium
GAGATCGCGCGCTGCACCTCGTTCTTGACGATCTCTTCGTACTCTTGGCGCACCACCGCCAGCTGCTCCATGTAGTGGGCGCGCAGCTTCTCGTTGGTGATCAGGGAGTGCTGCTTGAGGCCGTTGGACAGCTCGCTGAGCACCAAGAACGGGTTGATGCTCGTGTTGCTGCGCTCGCTGACCAGCGCGTTGCTGATCTTGTCTTGCACGTAGCGCGGGCTGATGCCGTCCATGCCTTCGCGCTGGGTCTCTTTGCGCAGCTCCTTGACGTTGTCCTGGGTAAACCCAGGCAGTGTCTTGCCGTCGTACAGCTTGAGCTTCTGCAGCAGCGTGAGGTCCTTCTTGGGGGCCTCGAGCCGCGTCAAGATCGCCCACATCGCGGCCATCTCGATGGTGTGCGGGGCGATGTGCTTGCCCTGCACGCGTTCGTTGGAGAAGTCCTTCTCGTAGATGCGGACCTCGTCCTTGAGACGCGTGATGTAGGGAATGTCGACCTTGATCGTGCGGTCGCGCAGGGCCTCCATGAACTCGTTGTTGAGCAGCTTCTTGTACTCGGCCTCGTTGGTGTGGCCGATGATCACCTCGTCGATGTCGGTCTGCGGGAACTTCTTGGGCTTGATCGAGTGCTCCTGGGTCGCGCCCAGCAGGTCATAGAGGAAGGCCACGTCGAGCTTGAGGATCTCGACGAACTCGATGATGCCGCGGTTGGCGATGTTGAACTCGCCGTCGAAGTTGAACGCCCGCGGATCCGAGTCGCTGCCGAACAGGGCGATCTTCTTGTAGTTGATGTCGCCCGTCAGCTCCGTGCTGTCCTGGTTCTTCTCGTCCTTGGGCTGGAAGGTGCCGATGCCCACGCGATCGGTCTCCGACAGCACCAGGCGCTTGACCTTGACGTGCTCCATCACCCGGGCCCAGTCGCCGTCGTAATGCTGCATCAGCTCGCGGAAGATCAGGCGGCACGCGGGGTTGACGGTGCCCTTGATGCGCGTCGCGCGGCCCGTATCGGCCAGGCCCAGCTTCGCGAACGCCTTCGCCCGCCACTCGCCAGGGATCAGCCGCAGCGGATCCTCATTCATGGGGCAGGGGAAGATCGTCTCGCCGCCGGTGATCTGCGCCAGCTCTTCGGGCACGTGCCATTCGTACGTGTACAGCGCGCCCTCGGGCGTGCGGCTGTAGTTCTCAATGCCGCGCTTGAGCAGGCGCGCGATGGTCGACTTGGCGCTGCCGACGGGGCCGTGCAGCAAGATGACGCGCTTCTCGGCGCCATAGCCCATGGCCGCGCTCTTGAGCACGTTGACCAGGCGCATCAACGGGATCTCGAGGCCGAAGATCGAGTCCTTCCCGTTGCGAATCGGGTCGGAGAAGAAGTTGTAGCGAATGATGGTCTTCTTGTTGTCGACGTACGTCTCGGATCCCCACGAGAGGATCATGTCGTACAGCCGCTGATACGCGGTGCGAGTCACCTCGGGGCGGGCCTTGACGATGTCGAGGTAGTCCTCGAACGAGCCGGCCCAATGCAGGTCAGCGAACTCTTCGTAGTTCTGGAGCTCGGCGATCTGTTCGATCAGGGTTCCCATGCAGTCTCCGGGTGCGTCGCGTAGGGATGCAGTCTAGCCGGCGCCCAGTTTGACCACAATATTCGTCCTGCCGGTTGGAAACTGTCTGAAAATGCTGATGTATTCCAGGGCAGGTGTGCCTCGTAGAACGATTCAGTCGCTCACTGCGACGGGCGCTCGGGGGTCAACTCGATGACTTGCCTGCACAAAGGTGCCAAGCCGTCCTCGGACGCTTGATCGGTAAAAAAGCTGCAGACGGTGAGCAGCGTCCGCGATCGGACTTCTGCGATGACTCGATAGATGACCAGCGTGTCGCTGGTGGGATAGCGGCGCGCCTTGACCTCGGGTGGAATCCTCACCCAATGGCGTGCTCGATGACATTCGGCCGGCACGCCATCGACCTGGCACGCCACCACCGCCTCATCGAGCAGTCGCCCGTTGAGCCGCTTGGCGCTTATTTCGCGGCGAATTGCGAGTGCGGTTTCGGCATCGGCGACGGACTCGAACTCTCCCCAGTCGATTTGCCCCGCCCGATAGCACGCCGCATTGCGCGCCTCGTGGGTCTCGCATTTGCCGTCAAAGCGGAGCGCCCGACCGGCGAAGTTGACCTCCGCTGCTCGCGTATCCAAGACGCCCATTTGTGGCAGCCCTCTTTCGGCAAATTCAGCAATGCGTCGATGACAAACCGGACGACTCGCCGCAATGCCATGGCAAATGCCTTGGAAGATGGACCCCCCACTCGCCTTGGCCACCACCAACTTGTAGAGGCCGTCGGGTGTCGTGCCCTCCACCGTTCGCCAAGTCTTGGTTTGAGGCTTTGGGCCAGTTGGCGTGGCGTTGAGCAATTGCTCTCGATCGGGCGCGAGAAGCCAATCCATCGACTCCAGCGTGGGCGCCCGGTCGAATGTCTTGAGGTGGAACGTTGTGCCAGACTCGCAGGCAATCGAGAGCCGATTGGGTGCGAGGCGGACGATGTCACACTCGTTCAAGCGGGACTGGTTCTCTGCGACGGGTATCTTGGCGGCGGGCATCTTATCGACTGGGTCCGCGGCGGCATGCACCTCGCCTGCCCGCTGCGAGAGAGGTGAGAGAGGTGAGAGACCGCCACAGCCGACGATGGGCCCGGCGAAGACGCTCAGTGCCGCGAAAATACGGCCGAATCGGGTCATCTCAAACAAACCAAACTCCCAAAATATGCGCACTGACCGCGCAGAACATCAGCCGTGTCTTGGCGATGAGCATACCATGCATACCGGTGGGCGAACCCCGGCTGGGGGATGCACTTGACGCCTATCAAATCAGCGTTATCACCTAGGAGACGGGCAATGGCGGCGATCCGCTTGCCAGAACCGGAAGGTAGGCCGTATGGTGCCTCGCCCGCAGGCCTCCCTACCGCTAAAGTAGGGGAGCAACTGGTGTTTTATTGAGTCTCCCCAATGGGATGAACATGACCGAGCCTACAGAGCCTACCGCGATTAAGGCTACAGAGCCGACCGCGACCGAGACCCCCGCGACCGAGACCCCCCAAGAGCCCGTTAATGCCGGGTTCGCAGGGCGTACAGTTCGTGTTGGCGACATCGTCGTCGGACGCATCGTCAAGATCACTGGCAACGTGGCGTTCGTCGATTACGGCGCACGCAGCGAGGGCTATATCGAGCTGGGCGAGCTGCGCAACGCGGACGGCACGCTGAGCATCGAGGAAGGTCTAGAGCTGGAAGCCGAAGTCGTGCAGACGCGCGGCGCGATCAAGCTGAGCACCAAGAAGGTGCAGGCGACCAAGTCGCTGGCCGGCATCGAAGAGGCCTGGAAGAACCAGACCCCCATCGATGGCAAGATCGTCGGCGTCAACAAGGGCGGCTACGAGATTCGTCTCGGTGGTGTGCGCGCCTTCTGCCCCAACAGCCAGCTGGCCGAGCGCTTCGTGCGTGAGCCGTTGACCGAGGTGGGCAAGACCTACCCGTTCATCATCAGCGAGTACGGCAAGGGCAAGAGCATCGTCGTCACGCGGCGCCCGCTGTTGGTCAAAGAGAAGACCGAGCGATCGACCGTGATCACTGGCGATGTGACTGTCGGCGAGACCCGACAGGCCACCGTCACGCGACTGCAGCCTTTTGGCGCGTTCTGCGACATCGGTGCCGGCCTCGAAGGTCTGCTCCACGTCAGCGAGATCAGCCACACCCGGATCAATCACCCGCGCGACCTCATCAATGAGGGCGACGCGATCGAGGTGAAGATCATCCGGGTCGACAAAGAGAAGGGCCGCATCGCGCTCAGCATCAAGGCGATGACTGAGGATCCGTGGAGCACCTTCGTCGCCACCCTCAAGCCCGGTCAGGCCCTCAAGGGCAAGGTCGAGCGTTTGCAGGACTTCGGCGCCTTCATCAACATCGCGCCTGGCATTGATGGCCTGATGCACGTGTCGGTCATCTCGACCAACCGCATCGAGCACCCCAGCGAGGTGTTGACCGTCGGTGAAGAGATCGACGTCGTCGTCGAGAAGGTCGACAGCGAGCGCAAGCGCATCAGCCTCATGGCGCCCGATGTCGCCGAGACCCGCAAGCCGGTCGACCTCACCTTCAAGGTGGGCGACAAGGTCAAGGGCAAGGTCCACAAGGTCGAAGGCTTCGGGGTCTTCCTCGACGTCGACGGCATTGTCGGCTTGATCCCCAACGGCGAGATGGACACCGAGCGCGGCGCGGATCACACGCGCATGTTCCCGGTGGGCACCGAGCTTGAGGTCAAGGTGCTCGGCATCGACAAGGGTCGCCAGCTGCGCATCCGCCTGAGCCGCAAGGCGCTCAAGTTCCACGACGAAGAGATCGCGATGAAAGAGTATCGCGACAAGCAGAAGGCCGCTCCTGCGAGCCTCGGCACCTTCGGCGACCTGCTGCAGGGCTTCCTCAAGAAGTAGCGAAGCGCAGGCGCGCGGGATCGCTGCGCAGATCTCTTCTTCTACTCGACGTCCAATACCTACCGGGAGTTCAGCAACTTCTGGTGGGCAGAGTTCGATGTCGAGGGCCAGCCCTGGCCAAACTCAGAGCAATCATTTCAAGCAGCCAGGTTTCTGCGGACCGATCCGGCCCGGGCCGAGACCATCGACGTCGAGCAGCCGATGCGCTTGCTCGGGGTTGCCCCGATCGGGGTACCTGGACATGCCGTCGAGCGGTTTGAGAATGAGCGGTGCGATGCGCCCGTCGTCGGGTCGGCACCTTCGGCCATGCGGCGCAGATCGAGGCCGCGCTGACCGACCTCAGCTCTTGACGATCAGCTTGACGCCCTGATCGGTCAGCCAGGTGGCCAGCCGATCGCGCTGATCGCCCTGCACGACGATAGCGTCGTCCTCGACGCTCGACCCGC
>JBNMOZ010000510.1:0-4908 GCA_051276005.1 Bradymonadia bacterium
GACGCGCCTCGACGCGGGCGCGACGCGATCGGCACATCCCCTCATCGGGCGACGCGCGGTGCTCGATAGGCTTGCGCGCGCATTCGACGGCGTCACGGCGGGGGCCTCGGCGGCGGTCACGCTTGTGGGTCCGGCGGGCATCGGCAAGTCGCACCTGGCCGAGACCGCGCTCGATCAGCTGCGCGCGCGGGCCCGGGTGGTGCGCAGCGTGGCGCCCCGATACACCGACGCGCACCCGTTTCGCGCCATCGCCGAGGTGTTGCGCGCCTTGCTCGGTGTCGACGCCGACGCTACGCCTGACGCGGTGGCGGCCGCGCTGAGGCGCCGCATCACGCAGCTCGACGCGCGGGCACAGGCGCAGGACGCGTTCTTGTCTATCGACGCGCTGCTTGACCCCACCGCGACGCGCGAGGGGCTGCGCGATCGGCTTGGCTCGCTGGCGGCCGCGCTTGATCTGCCCGATCTGGCCGCGGGCATCGATCCGCGATCGGTGGCGCCGGCCGTCCGCGCCTTTGTCGAAGCCTGCGCCCATGATGCGCCGCTGGTGATCTGCTTCGAAGACGCCCACGCGCTCTGCGACGCCAGCCTGGCGGTGGTCGAAGAGCTGGTCGCCGAGGCCGTCGACGCGCCCGTGTTCATCGTGTGCGTGGCGCGACCGCCGCTGCTCACGCGCGCGCCACAATGGGGGGCCTTCGGCGCGCACGCCCGCATCGATCTGGGCCCGCTGCCGCCGCATGAGGCCGAGGCGGTCGTGCGACAGGCCTTGCCGGGCGCAGCCAAAGCGGTGGTGCAGGCCTTGACCGCGCGGGCGGCCGGCAACCCGTTGTTCTTGCGCGAGCTGGGCTTGGCTCATGCCGAGGGCGACGCGGCGCTGCCCGCGACGGTGGGCGCCGTCATGCAGGCGCGTATCGATCGCCTGCCGCCGGCCAGCCAGACGATCTTGCGGGCGGCGGCGATCTTCGGGCGCAGCTTCTGGGCCGAGGGCGCGGCTCGGCTGGCGGGTCGCCGAGACGATCTCGCGGGTGTTCTCGACGCGCTCGCCCAGGGCCGCTTCATCGAGCCCGACAGCCCGTCGGTCATCACGGGCCTGGCCCAGTGGCGCTTCGCCCAGCCGCTCATGCAAGAGGTCGTATTGGCGGGGGTCGGCAGCCGGGCTGGGCGCGCGCTGCATGCCCGCGCGGCGCTTTGGCTGTCGGACGAGGTGCCGCGCCGCGATGAGCGCCTCGCCTGGATCGCGCGGCACCTGGACGCTGCGGGCGATTCGGCCCGCGCGGCCACGCTCTGGCTGCAGGCCGCGGCGCAGGCGACCGCCGCCCATGCCCCAGCCGAGGCCGCGCAGGCGACGCGCGCTGCTTTGCGGGCTGACGACATCGCGCCGGGCGCGTTGACGGGCGTACGGCGGGCCCAGGCCGAGGCCGATCTGGCGCAGTTCGCCTTCCTGAGCGGGGCTTTGGATGAGGCCGCGGCTCGGCTCGACCGGGCGCTCGACACCGATCTGCCTGTGCTCGAGCGCGCGGGCTGGTTGCGGCTGCGGGCTGAGATCGACGAAGCCCGCAGCGCGCTGCCCGAAGCCCGGGCCCGTCTGGCCGAAGTGCGGTCGCTGCTGGCCGGGATCGATCCCGACGCGTCGGCCGAGGTGCGCCATCTGGTCGCGCGTGACGAGGCGTGGCTGGCGATCCGCGACGGGGCCTATGTGCAGGCCGACGCGATCCTGCAGGCGGCCCTGACGACGGTCGCCCCCGCGGCGCAGGCGTCGCGCGCGTCGCTGAGCAACCTGTTGGGCGTCGCGGCGGCGGGTCGGGGCGAGGCCGAGGGGGCGCAGCGCTGGTATCGGGCCGCGCTGATCGCCGCGCGGGCCGCCGACGACCAAGCCACCGTCGCGTCGATTTGCCTGAACTTGGGCAACCTTGCCGTCGACCACAACGACTATCCGGCCGGCGTCGAGTGGTACGCACAGGTGATCCGCGCCCGCGCCCGTCAGGGCAATCGCAGCGGCCTGGCGCGGGCCTACGGCAACCTGGGCACGCTGCACGCCATGCTCGCCGAGTACGACAAGGCGGCGCGCTACCTCAACGAGGCCATCCGAATTCGGGCGCGCACCGGCCATGTCGAGTCGGCGGTCTACGCGGCCAACCTCGGCGAGGTCTACCTCAAGCAGGGCCGCCTCGACGACGCGGGTCCGCACCTGGAGCGCGCCATCGAGCAGTGTCGATCTGGCACGGCGCCCGGCTACCTGCTGCCCGATGCGCTGCGGGGGTTGGCCGAGCTGCGGTTGGCGCAGCACGCGATCGATGCGGCCGTCGATGCCGCCCGTGAGGCGCTTGATCTGGCCGAGGCCTCGGGTGATCGCCCCCATGCTGGCGTGGCAGGCCGGGTGCTGGGCGACGCCCTGGCGCGGCGGGGCGATCGCGCGGCGGGCGCGGTGCTCGACGCCGCGATCGCGACGCTCGAGGCGTTGGAGTTGCCCCTGGAGTTGGGCGTCGCCTACGCCACGCGGGCCCGGCATACCAACGACGCCACCCAGGCCGCGCGGCTGACCGCCCAAGCGCGCGCGCTGCTCGAGAGCGTCAACGCGACGGCCGAGCTGGCCGCGTTGTCGGCGTGACGGCGTGCCGGCGGGCAATTCGTTGCACTGTCGCTGTTCTGCCTGGGTTTCCTACTCTGTCACACCCGGTGTGCGCCGCGTCGATGTCGGCGCGCGCCCGCCTATGCGATTGTGTTGGCTGCGACTCTATTGTTTGTGATTCGGCTGTTCGATGAGGTCCCGATGAAAAGATTCGCCATCTGGTGGGGTGCTGCGGCGCTCCTTTTTGCGTCCGCTGCATCGGCGGCTACCGTCCTTCGGCTCGAACCCGGCGCGCTGGCCGAACAGTCGGCGCTGATCTTCATCGGCACGGTCGCGCAGCAAGACGCCCGCCTGCAGGTCGAGCCGCGTCAGGTGTTCACCGACACCGTCTTCGCCGTCGATGAGGTGCTCAAGGGCAAGCTCGCCGACGGCAACCCGCGGGCCGGCGAGTCGAAGACCTTCACGCTGACGCAGCTGGGCGGCGCGGTTGAGGGCTATGGCACCCAGGTGCCCGGCTACGCCCGCTTCAGCGTCGGCGAGCGCGTGATGCTCTTCGTCGAGCGCGCCGACACCGGGCGCCTCGTCGTGACCGGCTTGGCGCAGGGCAAGTACACCCTGAGTGACGATCCCAAGACCGGCGTGACCATCGCCCAGCGCGGCCTCGGCGGCCTGCACCAGATCGGCAACGCGCCCGATAAGGTCTTCGCCAACGTGCCCGAAAACGCGAACCGCATGACCCTCGGGCAGCTGCTCAACATCGTCGTCGCTCAGCAGCCGCCGCGCGCGGGCCGGGGCGCGTTCAATCCGCCCAAGCTCATTCGTCATCAGACGCGCCAACTCAGCGTCCCGGAAGGTGCCAAGTGAAGCGGTCCATCATCTCTGCCACCCTCGCAGGCGCTGCCTTGAGCATCGCGGGTACCGCCGCCGCATACGACTGGAACGGCGCCAAATGGAACATCGGCCAGGGCCAGTCGGTGCCCTACGTGGTCAACGTCAGCCTGACCGCCGACGTGCCCGATCCCCAGGCCCTGGTCGCGGTGCAGCAGGGCTATGACGTCTGGACGGTCCTGCCGTGCTCGTACATGGCCTGGAACTACGAAGGCCGCACCATGAACGGCGCTTGGGGCGCGGGTGACGGCGAGAACGTGCTGAGCTGGCGCGAAGAGAGCTGGGACGACTCGCCCACGGCGTTGGCCATCGCGGCCACCTCGTGGGGCGGCGGCGGCGGGCTCAGCGACGCCGACATCAAGTTCAACGGGTTTCACCACTCCTGGGCCGCCTTCGACGCGTCTGCGGGCGGCGGTGATGGCCGCACCGACATCGCCAGCGTGGGCGCTCATGAGGTCGGCCACTGCATCGGCCTGGGTCACAGCGACGTGCCCGGCTCGACCATGTGGCCGTCCACCGGCCCCGGCGACATCAACGGGCGCAGCCTGGGCGAAGACGACATCCTCGGCGCCTGCGAGGTGTACCCCTCGGGCGGTGAAGTGCCGCCGCCCGACGTCGATCCGCCCGTCGTGCCCGGCGACATCGAGTTTGGCGAAGACTGCTCCATGGGCCGCTGCATCGAAGAGCTGTTCTGCGTGAGCGACGGCCGCGAGTCGTACTGCACGGAGTCGTGCGCGCCTGGCAGCGAGGAGTGCGGCGCCGGCTTCTACTGCGCGCGCTTGGCCCAGGGCGATGGCGCCTGTGCACGCGGCGACGATCCTGGCGCCAACCGCGCGGGCTTTGGCGAGGCCTGTGGCGCCGACGTCATCTGCGACAACGGCCTGGTCTGCATCGATGACGGCGGCGAGTTCTACTGCACCGGCCCGTGCGCCAATGACACCTGCCCAGGCGAGTTCTTCTGCTCCGAGTTGGCCACGGGCGGCGACATTTGCGCCCGCGGTGAGGGCGGGGGACCGCTGCCCGGTGAAGGCGAGGCGTGCACCGAGCGCGGGCTGTGCAATCAGGGCTTCTTCTGCCTCAACGACCCCCTGTGGCGCGACGAAGAGACCGGCGAGGTCGTGCCGTATTGTACCGCGGCCTGCGACAACAACGGCGGGTGCTCCGAAGGCTACCGCTGCATCGACGTGCCCCCGGCGAACACCGCCTGCCAGCGCATCCCGACGCCAGGCGATCGCGCGGTGGGCGACGATTGTTGGGTCAACCCCGAGGCGCCATTCGCGAACCCGGTCTGCGGAGAGGGGCTCATCTGCATCGACGCCCAGATCGTCGATCAAGAGGTCGTCGACCGCGGCACATGCACCAAGAACTGCGACGTAAACGACTGCTGCCCGAGCGGCTGGGGCTGCCTCGAGTTGACCCCGGTCTTCGCGCAGTGCACCCAGGGCCGCCCCGAT
>JBNMOZ010000511.1:0-4888 GCA_051276005.1 Bradymonadia bacterium
CATCGCCGAGAAGGTGCAGCGCTTCGACCGGGTCGCGGATCGGCCGGTCCCCAAGACCGTCAAGGCGACCCTGCGCGACTACCAGCATCGTGGCTTTCGGTGGCTGTGTACGCTGCGCGAGCTGGGTCTCGGTGGCGTGCTGGCCGACGATATGGGCCTGGGCAAGACGCTGCAGACGTTGGCATTTCTGGCCGAGGTGCACGCCGATCCCAAGGCCGGTCAGAGCCTCGTCGTCGCGCCGACGTCGGTGGTGCATAACTGGATCGAGGAGGCCCGGCGCTTCACCCCGTCGCTGCGCGTGGTCCTGCATCACGGGGCGCACCGTGGAGAGCCGTCGACCGACGCGCAGATCATCGTGACCAGCTACGCGCTGATGCGCATCGATCGCGACGCGCTGACGGCCCGCCGGCTCGAAGTGGTGGTGCTCGACGAGGCGCAGGCGATCAAGACGCCGACCAGCCAGGTGGCTCAAGCTGCGCGGGCTCTCGACGCCCGGACGCGGCTCGCGCTGACCGGCACGCCTATCGAGAACAACCTGATCGAGCTGTGGAGCTTGATGCAGTACGTGATGCCCGGCTTCTTCGGCGGCAAGGCGGCGTTCACGCGGCGGTACGCGACCCCGATTCAGCGGCATGGCGACGCCGACGCGCTCAACGCGATGCGACGCCGGGTGAGGCCGTTCGTGCTGCGGCGCCTCAAGGACGAGGTGGCGCGCGAGCTGCCGCCGCGCCAAGAGCAGATCCTCTATTGCGAGCTGGGGCCGGCGCAGCGTCGGCTCTACAACAAGGTGCGCACCACCTACGCGGCGACGGTGATGAACTCGGTCGATCAAAAGGGCATCGGGGGCTCGACCATTCAGGTGCTCGAGGCGCTGACGCGCCTGCGCCAGGCGTGCTGCGATCCGGCCCTGCTGCCCATGCCCGAGGCGGCGGGCGTCACCCGATCCGCCAAGCGTGAGCGGCTGATGGAGACGGTGCGGGCGCTGATCGAGGATGGGCATCGTGCGCTGGTGTTCAGCCAATGGCCGTCGCTGCTCAAGCGAGTGCGCATCGATCTGGACGCCGCCGGCATCGAGTACCTCTATTTGGATGGCGGCACGAAGGAGCGCGGGGGATTGCAGTCTCGTTGGAACAGCGCCGATGGACCACCGCTCTTCTTGATCAGCCTCAAGGCGGGCGGCACGGGCCTCAACCTGACGGGCGCCGACCATGTGATCCATCTCGATCCGTGGTGGAACCCGGCCGCCGAGCAGCAGGCGACCGATCGGGCTCACCGCATTGGCCAGACGCGGCCGGTCATGGTCTATAAGTTCGTCGCGCGCGGCACGGTAGAAGAGAAGATTATCGAGATGCAGGCCCGTAAACGTGCCCTCGCCGACGCGGCGCTCAACGGCGATCGCATCGCCGTCGACGCGCTGAGTCGGGCCGACCTCGAGGCGGTCTTTGCCCCATTGGGGGCCGCGCCCGAGGGCGATGACGTGGGCGATGACGTGGGCGATGACTTAGATGATCAGGCAGTCGAAGACGACGCGTCCGCCGATCCGGCGAACGACACGGGCTTGGGACCGAGCCTGCCGGGCGGGCTGGCTGATCTGCTGGCTGCCGGGCCGGTGAGCACAGCGGACGTGGCCGAGGTGCTCGCCATCAGCGCGCCGACGGCCCGCAAGCGCCTGACGGCCTGGGTCACCGACGGCGCCGTGGTGCGCACGGGCAAGGGCCGCGCGACCCGGTACACGCTGCCATGAGGGGGTTTCTCGAGCAGGCGGAGCGCGGCGGGTTGCTCTTTGATGGGGCGACCGGATCGCTGCTGTATGAGCGCGGTGTGTTCCTGACGCAGTGCTTTGAGTATGTGTCTATCGAGCAGCCCACGCTCGTGCGCCAGATGCATGAGGAGTACCTTCAAGCCGGTGCGCAGGTGCTCACGACCAATACATTTGGCGCGAACCGCATCAAGCTCGAACGCCATGGCCTCGCCGACAAGATCGAAGAGATGCACACCGCGTCGGTGCGCATCGCTCGTGAAGTCGCTGGGGGGCGGGCTTTCGTCGCCGGCAGCGTCGGGCCCACGGGCTTTACGCTCGATCAGCTCGCCAGCGCCGATGGGCGCCGCGCCCGCGCCGTGTTGCGCGAGCAGATCGGTCTCCTGGCAGCGGCCGAGGTCGACGTGCTGGTCTTCGAGACGTTTGGCGTGTTGCAGGAGCTCGAGCTCGCCATCGAGTGTGCGCGGCGCGACACGGCGCTGCCCATCGTCGCGTTGTACACCTTCAACTCCAACGGCCGCGGCGCGCAGGGCCACTCTCCCGAGCAGGTCGGTCGACGACTGCTCGCGGCGGGCGCAGACGTGATCGGGAGCAACTGTGGTGGCGGCCCTGACCTGCTCTACCGCGTCACGACGCCCATGGTCGGGTTGGGCGCGCCCGTGCTGGCGCAGGCCAACGCCGGGCGCCCCGAGACGGTCGACGGCCGCAGCATCTATGTGGCCAACCCCGAATACTTCGGCGTCTTCGCGCGCCGCCTGCTCAAGGCCGGAGTGAAGGTGCTGGGCGGCTGCTGCGGGACTGAGCCTGAACACATTCGGCGCATGGCCAACGCCACCCGCATGATGAGCGGCGCCGGACTCCACCCGCCGCGCATCCAAGCTGACGCGACCCGCTCGGTCGCCCTCTCGCCCGAGACGCCCCTCGCCGAGCGCAGCACGTTCGGTGAGCGCCTCGCCGCGGGCGAGTTCGTGACGAGCGTCGAGGTCAACCCGCCCAACGGGCTCAGCCTCGCCAAGAAGATCAAAGCAGTGCAGGCGCTGCGCGACTTCGGCGTGACCACGATCAACATCGCCGATGGGCCGCGGGCCAGCATTCGCATGGGCAACGTGGCCATGGCGGCTGAGGTTCAGCGGGCCACCGGTGTCTCGCCGTTGGTGCATGTGTGCTGTCGCGATCGCAACTTCCTGGGCCTGCAGAGTCACTTGCTCGGCGCGCATGTGCTCGGCCTGCGCAACCTGGTCATCATCACGGGCGATCCGCCGAAGATGGGCCCGTATCCGCATGCGACGGGCGTGTACGACGTCGACAGTATCGGTCTGCTCAACGTCATCGCGGGCTTCAACCGCGGCATCGATCCGGCCGGTAAGCAGATGACAGCGACGCGCTTCGTGTGCGCGACGGGCGCCGAGCCTGCCGCCGTCGACTACGACCGCGAGCTGCGCCGCCTCGAGATGAAGCGCGACGCGGGCGCGCATGTCGTGATGACCCAACCCGTCTACGATTCGCGCACGTTCGAGCGCTTCCTCGACGACATCGAGGGCTGGGGCCTGCCCGTGATGATCGGGTTGTGTCCGCTCGCGAGCCTGCGTAACGCGAAATTTTTGCACGAGAAGGTGCCGGGTATGCAGGTGCCCGACGCGATCTTGCGGCGCATGGCAGATGCCGATGAGCGCGGTGAGGGCCAAGCCGAAGGCATACGCATCGCGCGCGAGGCCCTTGAGGCGGTCCGGCATCGCGTGCAGGGCGCCTATATCATGCCGCCCTTTGGTCGATACCGGGTCGCAATGCAGGTCTTGGATGGGTTCGTCA
Source organism: Bradymonadia bacterium (assembly GCA_051276005.1). Lineage (GTDB taxonomy): Bacteria > Myxococcota_A > Bradymonadia > UBA7976 > UBA1532 > JBNMOZ01. Next base: position 3,569 of record JBNMOZ010000511.1, read on the forward strand.
CACCGCCCGCAGCGCCCGCCGAAGTGTAACCCCGGGTTGTCGGTTGGCGGCCCGCCGCGCTGCATCAATTTTGAGTGTAAACTTCGCCTGCGGGCATAGAGGCGGACGCTCCGGCGTGCCTGGGGACCTGCCTCGCGATGGAAAAGTGAATTGATGTTGGATGTTGACGAATAGCGGAGCGGTCCACATGTGGGTATGACCCGTTTTGGTCTATCGGCTTGTAAGCAATGGTGAATTGTCGTTGGCGGCGTTGACCGCCCTGTTCGTCAGTCTGGCCTCAGATTGCGCCCAAACCATACTTAGGTAACTTTTTGGGCGTTGGACGGTGTGCGCGGTGTCAGCGCATGTGCGTTTATTATCGGCGTGTGTGCAATGTGTGCCGGTTGGTGTGTTGATCTAATCCTCTGGGTCCACCATTATTTTGACGAGGGCGTTGGCCAACACGGTCAGCGCGGCGAGAGTTCGCGAGCAACCGGGGAGACGATAGGCGTGCATGATCACGTGAACATCGGGCTGAATATCGAGCCAATCTGGCTTGAGACGACCCTTGAGGCGCGGGTGATCGCGCCGTCGGCTCGGCCCGACCACTCCCAGCGCCGTCTGCGAATCGGCGTCGGGCTGCTCGCGCTCACAGCGCTGTTGGCGTGGGTCGTGGTGGACTGGACGCGACCGAGCGCCAGCGATTGGGCCGAGCGTGGGTGGGCCGCCTACAATTCTGGCAGCTACCGCACGGCGGGCGTCGCCTTGGCCGAGGCCCGCAGCGTCGATCCCGAGGCCGCTACCCTGGACACCCTGGAGCGGGCGATCGCCGTCGGCGCGATGCTCGACGAGATTGAGAAGCTCATTGAAGCCGGTCAGTTGTCTCGCGCCGATAGGCTCATGCCGCACGCGGTCGCCCGCGCACCACGCGACCGGCGCACCGTCGTGGCCCAAACGCTATTGACGCAGGCCCTGTCGTCACAGGCGCTGTTGCAGGCGGCTCAGGATGCTGCCTTCGATGGCAAGTCGTCGCTGGCGGTTTCGTCCGTGGCTGCGCCAGCCAGCGTCGCCCCGAGCGTGGCTGCGCCAGCCAGCGTCGCCCCGAGCGTGGCTGCGCCAGCCAGCGTCGCCCCGAGCGTGGCTGCGCCAGCCAGCGTCGCCCCGAGCGTGGCTGCGCCAGCCAGCGTCGCCTCGAACGTGGCTGCGCCAGTCAGCGTCGCGCCGAGCGTGGCAGCCCGGGCCAAGGCCGCCGCGAGGGTGGCTCGCCGAAGGCGGCGTTCCAAAGACACGCTTCCAGTTGCGCAGGCGGTGTCTCGGCTTCGAGAGCGGATGGCCAAGGGC
>JBNMOZ010000512.1:0-4878 GCA_051276005.1 Bradymonadia bacterium
AGGAGAGAGCCCCGGAGCGCAGGGGCCGAGGTCAGCTGAGGCTGACCGCTGGAGAGACGACCGAGCGAAGCGAGGAGGAAAGCAGGCGTCGCCGAAGGCGGCCGGTCGCGAGCACCGCGGCTTTGAAAGAAACTAGCCGCGGCGGCGCACGGCGATCAGGCCGAGGCCCAACAGCAGGGCCGGCAGCGCGCCGTTGCTCGACGAGCCGGTCTGCACGGTGCAGCCGCCATCGTCGACGGGCGGCGCGCCACTCGTCGTGGGCTCGGGCTCACCGGGACCGAACTCGGGCACCACGAACAGGTCGACCGTGCCGAAGTCGAGCGCCGGCGGCAGATCCATGTCGACCTCGACCCCCATGTCGATGGCGGGCGGCGGGTTCTCCTCTTCGGTCCAGGCCTCGACGCACTGGGCGCGGTTGTTGACGATGGCGCAGCGCTCGCCGCGCGGGCACTCCACGTTGCTGCAATCGTCGAACACGCACTCGCCGCCAATGTCGCAACGCTGACCGTTGGGACACATCACGCCCGAGCACGGGTCGTCGCTGCAGGCGCCGTTCTGCTCGCAGCGCTGGCCTTCAGGGCAGTCGACGTTTGCGCAGGGGTCTTCCTGGCATTGGCCGTCCACACACGACTCGCCGAAGGGACAGCTGATCGCCCCGCAGGAGTCGATGCAGGCGCCGTCGCGGCAGAACTGGCCGAGCGCACAGTCGACCGCGGCGCAGGGGTTGGGCTCGCAGCCGAGCGCGGTACAGCGCTGACCATCGGGGCAGCCCGTGTGCCCGCAGTCGTCGGCGCCACAGTCGCCTTGGCCGTTACAAACCTGGCCGGGTGCACACATCACGCCGTCGCACGGATCGATGCAGGCGCCGGCTTCGCAGACGGTGCCGGCCGGGCAGTTGGCGATGGTGCACGGGTCGACGCAGAAGTCGTCCACGCAGGTCAGGCCGCCGGGGCACTCAAGGTTCGAGCACGGTCCAACGCACTCGCCAGAGCGACAGGCCAGCCCGGTGGGGCACGGCGCGTCTTCATCGACGGTGCCGTCGCAGTCTTCATCGATCTCGTTGCAGACCTCTTCGAAGAGCACGCCACACAGGCCGCATTCGTTGCGCTGGCCTTCGTCGATCGTGCCGTCACAGTCTTCGTCGCGGCCGTCGCAGATCTCGTCCACGGCGGGCGGACCTTCGCTGCAAACCACAGCGCCGCCTTCGCAGCGCGTCACGCCTTCGGCGCACTCGCCCGGCGCGCCGGTGCCACAGGGGCCGCCGACGCCATCGGGGTCCTCGTCGACCGCGCCGTCGCAGTCGTTGTCGAGGCCGTCGCAGAACTCGTCGCCGGCTTGCAGCTCGGGATCACACGTCACGCCGCCATCGGCACAAATTTGGCGGCCCTGGGCGCAGACGCCCGGCAGGCCGGTCTCACACTCGTCGCCCAGGCCCAAGTCTTCGTCGATCGGGCCGTCGCAGTCGTTGTCGAGGCCGTCGCACAGCTCGGCGACCGGGTCGGACTCGCCGTCGCAGCTCATCGCGCCATCGACGCAGCGCATCACGCCCGCGCCGCACTCGCCGAGCGCCTCAGTCTCGCAGCGATCGCCGTCGGGGATCTCCTCGTCGGTGCTGTCGTCGCAGTCGTTGTCGAGGCCGTCACACAGCTCGGCGTCGGCCACGATGATGGGCTGGCAGGCCACCTCACCGTTGGCGCAGGCGGTGCGGCCGTCGGCGCAGACGCCGGGCAGCTCGGTGGCGCAGTCCATGCCGCCGCCGGGATCGCCCTCGTCGACCGGGCCGTCGCAGTCATTGTCGAGGCCGTCGCACAGCTCCGCGTCGGGCTGCTGCGCCGGCTCGCAGGCGATCGCGCCCTGGCGACAGACCGTCTGGCCCGCAGCGCACACGCCCTCAGCGGCAGCCTGGCAGTCCTGGCCGCCGCCGGGATCGCCCTCGTCGATGACGCCATCACAGTCGTTGTCGAGGCCGTCGCACAGCTCAGCCTGGGGATCGGACTCGGCGTCGCACATCAGCATGCCGCCCACGCAGGCGGTCCGCCCGCCGGCGCACAGGCCCTGCTCGCCGCTCTCGCAGGCGCGCCCGGCTTCAGGATCGCCTTCGTCGATCGCGCCGTCGCAGTCGTCGTCGAGGTTGTTGCACAGCTCGGGGATGCCCTCGCGCACCGGCTGGCATGCCAGGGCGCCGTTGACGCAGAACTCGCGGCCTGTGCCGCACTCGCCGGGGGCGTCGCTCAAGCACTCGCCGCCGCCGTCGGGGTTGCCCTCGTCGGTCGTCGCGTCGCAGTCGTTGTCGATGCCGTCACAGGCTTCGGGGCCGGCCGGGACGACCGGATCGCAGACGACGCCGCCGTTCTGGCAGGCCGTCTGGCCCGCGGCGCACACGCCAGGCAGGCCGGTCGCGCAGGCGTCACCGCTGCCGGGCGCGCCCTCGTCGACGACGCCGTCGCAGTCATTGTCGATGCCGTCGCATCGCTCGGGCGAGGGATCGACCACGGGCTGGCAGTCCAAGCCGCCCTCGACGCAGGCCTGACGACCCACGGCGCAGACGCCTGGCTGGCCCGTCTGGCAGGCCTGGCCCTCTTCGGGCACCTCTTCGTCGATCTCGCCGTCGCAGTCGTCGTCTTCGCCGTCGCAGCGCTCGGGTGAGGGCTCAACCGCCTGCTCGCAGATCAGCTCGCCGTCGATGCAGCGCGAGGCGCCTTCATCACAGACGCCGTCGCCGCCCGCCTCGCAGGCCATGTTGCCGCCGGGGTTGCCCTCGTCGATGTCGCCATCGCAGTCGTTGTCTTCGCCGTCGCAGACCTCGTTCGGGTTCGCGCCGGGCACACACACCACCGGATCGCAGGCGTCGCCGATGCCGTCGTCGTCCAGGTCGACCTGGTTGGCGTTGGGCACGTCGGCGCAGTTGTCACAGGCGTCGCCCACCCCGTCCAAGTCGCCGTCGGCCTGGCCCTCGTCCGCGATCGCCGGGCAGACGTCACAGGCGTCGCCGAAGCCATCACCATCGATGTCGAGCTGGTCGAAGTTGGCCGCCTCGGGGCAGTTGTCGGCCGCGCAGTTGCGCTCGCCGTCACGGCGCTCGGCGCCATCGCCATCGATGTCGATGCACACGCCACCCAAAGAGCGCAGCAGCACCAGCGTGGCGTAGGCCTGCGCCGAGAAGGCGTTCCAGATCGCGCGGCTGTTGTCTTCGGCGCCCCACTGCCCGTTGCCGCGCTGCGTCTGCAGCAGGGTGTGGGCGATGTCGTAGTAGAAGCCCGCGTTCTCCTGCGGGAAGCCGTCATCGAGGGGGCTGCGCTCGCCGCCCACGTCGGCGGCTGTGATGATGTTTGCGTCGTCCGAGACGCTGACCTCGAGGCCCTTAGAGACGGCCCACAGGTAGTAGTAGTAGCTGCTGCGACCCCAGCTGTTCGCCGACTGTGGCGCCGGAATATGCGTGTCGTAGCGCCAGTTGTCGCGCAGCCAGGTCATGGCCCGCTGCACGTTGGGGTGCCCAATGTTGCGGCCGCCGAGGCGCTGCACCCAGAAGGCCGACGCGGTCATGCTGCTCGAGCAGCCCGCCCAGCCCGTCGAGGTGTAGTCATAGCAGCCCGCCTGCCCCGCGTTGGCGTGGGCATCGGCCGACGCGCCTGCGTCGGCGATGACGTCCTGATCGACCGGGACGACCGCCGAGGCCGCCGACAGACCCGCCAACGCAAACTGCGTGGTCGACAGGTCAGCGAAGTTCGAGGGGTTGCCGTAGTTCCAGCCGCCGAAGGCGTTCTGGGTGCCGACCAAGCCGTCGACGCCCGCCTGCAGCGCCACCGTCGCGGCCCGCGCGGCGCCGACGTCGTCTGGGCCACCGGTCGCCAAATACAGGCTGATGCCCATCATCGAGGCGCCGGTCTGATAGGTGCTCGGCAGGCCGCCCGGCACCAGGCCGGGGTCGTTGTTGATCATATACGCCACCGCTCGACGCACGAGCGCCTGATCGGCGGCGGCCATGTTCGCGTAGCCCAACGCCTGCGCCCGCCAGTCGGCGGAGTCGCGCTTTTCGAGGAAGCACAACACCGCGAGGCCCGTCGCGACCCCACCGATGCTGCCGTTGGCCTCTTGGACGCGCATCCAGTCGAGGGAGCGATCGATGGCGGCGTCGACCCGCTGGCCAAATGGCGTGACCTGCGCGGCGGCTGGCGCGATGCACCCCAGCACGGCGATCACGCAGGCGATGGTCCGAGCCAGGAAGGCGCGTTGGATGAAGGCGTTCAAGGTTCCCCCTCTGATTGCCTCACACGATAGGTGATTTCACCCAGTCGGTGAAACCGTCGAATCCTATGCGTAGGAGACCAAAAGCCTTTGTCAGGTCAGATGAAAAACTGCAGCCTGAAGGCCTCTTGCGAGGATCAACCTTGGTCGTCGCCGCTGCCGGGGCGCGCGTTGAGCCCCCCAGCCGCTGCCAGCCCGTCCTGATTCGTCGGGGAGGCGGGTCGGTTCAGGCCCGCTCAAGGTAGATGTGCAGGGCGCGGCCGTCGACGTCGACCGTGGTCGCTTCGACCGTGGGCTGCGCCGTGTACGGCCCCGCGAGCGTCTCCCCAGCGATGTAGCCGCCGAACACCTGGATCGCCCCGAGCAGCTCAGCGTCGTTGGTCTCCCAAGTCAGCTTGATGCGATCGGTGACCTCGAGCCCGGTGTCTTTGCGCAAGCGCTGCACCTTCGAGATGATCTCGCGCGCCAACCCTTCACGCACCAACTCGGGGGTCAGCTCGACCTCCAAAGCGACCGTCAGCGGCCCCTCGGTGGCGATGACCACGTCGCCCTTGGGCGTGCGGGTCACGAAGACGTCGGCCGCCACGACCTGGGCGCCGGCGACCTCGATCGCGGCCCCCTTCTGCAGCGCGT
>JBNMOZ010000513.1:0-4875 GCA_051276005.1 Bradymonadia bacterium
GCTGTCCGTCGTCGTCGCCGAGCTGCGCGCCGGCCTGACCATCTCGGCGTCGTTTCGCAAGCTGGGCGATCGCATCACCTCGGACGAGATGCGCAACCTGACCAACATCATCATCCAGTCGGCCACCATGGGCGCCAGCCTGGGCCGCACGCTGCGCGAATACGCGGCCAGCGCACGTCGGCGCCGCGAGCTGGGCCTCGAAGAGAGCGCCGGTAAGGTCACCGCGGGCCTCACCCTGCCGCTGTGCCTGTGCCTGCTGCCCGCGATTATCCTGGCGATGCTCGGCCCCGCGATCGTGATCATCGCCCGGTCGGTCTTCGGTGACATGTGAGGCGCGCGGCACAGAGCATTCGGCGAGGACCCCTGAGGCGCCTGGGCCTCTTGAGCCTCGCGCTCATGCTGGGCTGTGGCGCGCGGGCTGATCGCACCACGCAGCCGCCTGAGAAAGACAAGACCTTCGACTCTGATTTGGCCGTCGAGTTGGCCGACACGCTGATCCGCGCGCGGGCCTATGAGAACGCCCTGCCCATGCTGCAGCGGGCGCTGCGCCGCACCCCCAAAGATCCGCGTTTGCACTATCTGCGCGGGGTCATTCTGCGCGATCGCGGCATCTACGGCCAGGCGCGGCACGCCTTCACGCTGGCGCTCTCGCTGGCGCCCCGCATGGCCCACTGCCACAGCGCGTTAGGCATCCTGGCCGACCTCGAGGGCGAGCATGAGGCCGCTGGGAAGCATCACGCGCGGGCGGTTGAGTTGATGCCCAAGACCGCGGCGTTTCTCAATAACCAGGGCTTCTCGTACTACCTCGGGGGCCATTGGAAGAAGGCCGAGGCGGTCTATCGCGAGGGACTCAACGCCGATCCAGGCGCCTCGCGGCTGTTCTTGAACCTGGGCTTCGCCGTCGCCGCGCAAGGGGGCCGCGACGAAGAGGCCCTCAAGCTGTTCCGCCAAGCCATCGACGAAGCCGGCGCGCTGAACAATCTAGCCCTGGCACAGCAGTTGCGAGGTGATGCTGATGCCGCCCGGCGGATGTTCAAGCAGGCGCTTCGATCGAACCCGAGCTTGCCTCAGGCGCTCGCGAACCTGGACGCTCTGAACAGCTCTGCTTCCGAAGGACAAAAATGATGCGCATGGATCGCCTCCCTCTCCTCCTCGTCGCCTGCATGGGCCTCTGCCTCGCTGCATGCGGCGGCCGCGCAGGGCTCAGCGACGATTCGGGGCGCAGCGTCGCGCGCATCTGGAACGCCCAGCTCAACAGTCAGCCCGCCAGGACGCTCGCCACCATGTCGGCCGACGACGCCAAGGTCGCGTTGGCGCGGCATTACGGCGGCGCGGGCAAGGGCGGCGGCAGTGGGGTCTCGACTCGCCGGGCGGGTGGCGGCCGGGGGGGTATGTTGACCCCATCAACCACCGATATCAGCGACGGCGCACCGGATGGCCGCAAGGTCTCACTGCAGTAGGCCCCCTGGCGGTCGCAGCCCTGGCGGTCGCAGCCCTGGTCATCTCAAGAGGAGTGGACGATGCGCACATCCCGCACATGGCAAAAGGGCGGGGCGATCAGCCTGATCGTCGTCCAGCTCTGCGTCATCTTCATGCTCTTCTTGGCCGCGGGCGTCTTCATCTCGGACTGGTCGATCCGCCGAGAGCAGCAGCAGAACCAGGCCGACGCCATCACGGTCGCCGCGATGCAGATCGCGCGGACGCAGGGCATCAACGCGGTCTGCGAGCACCCGGCGATGCAGGTGCTGATGGACGCGAATGGGCCGCGCGAGGCCGCCCTGGAAGACTGCGGCAGCTTCGTCGAGGTCGAGCAGCCCGACGGCACCACCCAGCTGCAGTTCGTCGCCAACACCAGCAGCTCGCTCAACGACGCGATGGCGGCGTCGCCCTTCAACACGCCGATGTTGCGGCTCGATAACAACTACACGCTGCGCACTGAAGGCACCTCGGGCATGGCCCAGCAGGTCTTCGATCAGGCCGAGGAAAACCTGCCGCAGTTCGTACTGGTGCTCGACTTCTCAGGCTCGATGCAGATCGATTTCGGCGGCCAGCGGCGCTACCAGGTGCTGCAGCAGGTCGTCACCAATATGCTCAACCGCGACTTGCCCATCCACTACGGGCTGGTGAACTACTCCAGCGACGTGCTCGACACGGTCGCGATCGGGCCCGACAACATCGCCCAGATCGTCAACACCGTGAACGGCCGTGGGCCCTCGGGCATGACCAACTACCAGGCCGCCGTCGACCGGGCGACGCAGCTGCTGCAGGCGACGGGCTCGGAGCGCATGAACATGCTCTTCATCTCGGACGGCGAGCCGACCGCGGGCGGTGATCCAGTCGACGCCGCTGACCGGGCGCGTAACGCGGGCGTGCAAATCATCACGTTGAACGTCGGTGGGGGCCCCGGACAAGCCGACCTGCTCAAGGACATGGGCGGGCGCATTGACCCGCCTGAGGACTATGCGAACCCGCGCTTCTACTTCTCGGCGGCCAACCCGGCGGCCTTGCAGGAGGCGTTCGACGCCATCGTCGATAACGCGGTGTGCACCATCGGGCCGGTCGACGTCGAGCTCGCGCCCGAGGACGACCCGAGCGACAGCGTCTTCGCCGTGCTCAAGAACGCGCGCGATGAAGAGGTGGCGATGGCCTACGAGGCCAACCTCACGACCGGCGATATGCCTGACACGCTGTCATATAACTTCGATCCCGCCGATCGCATGGTGCGGCTGACCGAGGCAGCGTGCGAAGAGATCCTCGACAACGGCGCCCGCGTGGTCGTGCGCCACGGCGATCTCAACCTGGTGCAGTAGCGCGCGACCCGCCTGCCAGCAGATCCGAAGAACAACCCATAAAAAGCTGCTGGCGCGGCCCCGATGCATCCCGGTACAAAGCGGCATGCATCCTATCTACATCATCTACGGAACCGAGAGCTTCAACACCGAAGAGCTGGCCGAGCGCGCCGGCGAGGAGTTGAACAAACTGGGCCTGCCCGTGCCCGTTGAAGTGGTCGACATGGACGACTTCGACATGGACTTGCTGCCTCAACTGCACACGCTGCTGGTGCTGACCAGCACCTATGGCAACGGTGATCCGCCCACCAACGCCGAAGAGCTGCACGGCCATTTGATGGAAGACGCCGACCCGCTGCCGGGTCTGCGCTTCTCGGTCTGCGGTCTGGGCGACTCGGTCTATACGCACTTCGCGCAATGCGGGAAGGACTTCGACCGTCGCTTGGGCGAGCTGAGCGCGACGCGCATCGTCGATCGCCAGGACTGCGACGTCGACTACGAGAAGCCCTTTGAGAAGTGGCTGGCGAAGGTCAAGACCGCGCTGCCGGCGTTGAGCTTCAGCGCGCCGAAGGCCGCAGCGCCTGCGACGCCGCCGCTCAGCCCTGTCGCGAAGGCTGCGAAGGTCGCCGGGATCGCCACCCGCAAGAACCCCTACCTGGCCGAGGTGCGCGTCAACCGCCTGCTGACTCGAGCCGGGTCGAGCAAGGCAGTGCGCCACGTCGAGTTGGCGCTGCCGCCTGAGGTCACCTTCAGCCAGGGCGACTGCATCGGCATCTGGCCCAATAACGACGCCGCCGAGATCGCCTTGATCCTGGGCCATTGCGGCATCGATGCCGCGGCTCAGGTCACGCTGGATGGCAGCGTGCTGACGATCTCCGATGCCCTGGCGCAGCGCGACTTGACGGTCTTGGATGCGCGGCTCTTTGCCCTGGCGGCGAAGGCTGCGCCGACGAGCATCTTCTCGGTCATGCCCCACGATCCGGGCCTGCGCCAGACCTACGACGCCGAGCACCACGTGGCCGATTTGCTCAGCGAGTCGGGCGCGAAGCCGGGCGCGCAAGAGCTCGTCGACGCCCTGCGTCCGCTGGCGCCGCGGCAGTACTCCATCGCGTCGAGTCGCGTCGCCCACCCGGGCAGCGTGCACCTGCTGGTGGGTGTGGTGCGCTACGACCTCAATGGCCGGGCCCGCACGGGCATCTTCTCAGGCCAAATCTCGGCGCGCACGGCGATCGGCAGCACCCTGCCGGTGTACGTGCACGCCTCACCGAGCTTCAACCTCGTCGACCACGGCGCCGACATCATCATGATCGGGCCGGGCACCGGCGTGGCGCCGTATCGAGGCTTCCTGCAGGAGCGGGCGGCGGCCGGTGCGTCTGGGCGCGCGTGGCTGTTCTTTGGCGATCGCAACAAGGCGACCGACTTCGTCTATCAGGATGAGTGGGCGGCCTGGCTCAAGGACGGCACCCTCGATCGGCTCGACGTGGCCTTCTCGCGGGATCAGCCGCAGAAGGTCTATGTGCAGCAGCGCATCATCGCCGAAGGCGCTGAGCTCTGGCGCTGGATCGACAAGGGCGCGACGATCTACCTGTGCGGCGACGCCCAGCACATGGCCCCCGACGTCTCCCAGGCCTTGTGCGCGGTGCTCATGCAGCACGGCGGCCTGTCGGCCACGCAGGCGGCGACTCGGCTGGCTCAACTCGAGGCGTCTGGTCGGTTCCAAAAGGACGTCTACTGATGCGCGTGGGCTACTCGAAGGGGCTCGCGCGGCTGATGCTCGGCCTGGGCGTTCTGCTCGTCGGGCTGAATGGCTTTCTCATGGCGAAGGGCGGCTCCGGCGTCCTGCAGCTCATCCCCGGGGTCGCGTGCCTGCTGGTCGGGATCGCGTACACGATCCGGCCCTACTTTCACGTCGAAGAGCAGGTGGTGATCTTCCCGGCGGCCATCGGGCCGATCAAGAAGCCGTTCCCGTACGCGGCCGGTGAGCTGCGAATGGCGAAGAACGTGCTCTTCATCGGCGAGAAGAAGACCGGCGGGCGGCGTTGGCTCGCGAACAAGACCGATTGGGACGCCTTGGCGGGCCGCCTTG
>JBNMOZ010000514.1:0-4844 GCA_051276005.1 Bradymonadia bacterium
AAAGCCGCGACCGATCTGGCCAGCGCCAAGCGCGGCGGCGTCCAGCTGAGCGCGGTGGTCAAGTCGGCGCTGCCGCAACTCAAGATCAAAGGCCTGCCTGAGCCGACGCGTAGATGAGCGTCGGACAAACGAGCGCCGGACAAACGAGCGCCGGACAAACGAGCGCCGGACAAACGAGCGCCGGACAAACGAGCGCCGGACAGACGAGCGCCGGACAGACGCTTGTGGGGCGCTACGGCGGGGGCTGTCATTGCCAGGCCGTGCGCTTCGAGGTCACCGTGCGTGCGCACGTGGCGTGGGCGTGCAACTGCTCGATCTGCACCATGAAGGGCTTCGTGCACGTCATCGTACCGCAGGCTGACTTCAAGCTGCTGCGCGGCGCTGGCGCCCTGGCGACGTATACTTTCTACACCCGGGTGGCCAAGCACATGTTCTGCCGCACCTGCGGGGTGCAGTCGTTCTACACGCCGCGCTCACACCCCGATGGGGTCAGCGTGAACCTCAACTGCATCGACGCACCCCACCCGCCCTTCGAGCGGCGCGCCTTCGATGGCGCAGCGTGGGAATCAAACGTCGACTTGATTCGATAGCGTTTCAACGGGCCGCGCGAATGGATCGCGTGGGCGCCCGCCCGATGGGCTGGCCTCGCTCGAGGCAGGTCGGGGCGTGGGCTTGAGGTCTCGGTTCTCGCTTTCGGGCGCTCGCTTTCGAGCTCTACCTCGCTTTGCAGACGAACTTGGGCAGCTCCGACGGCCGCAGGGTCAGGCCGTCCATCGTCATCTTCTTGAGGAACGCGTGATCGAGCGTGAACGTGCAGCGCCGCCCTGGGCCCACGCCGACCGTCGACACGTGAATGCCCACCGTCATCTGCTCGCCCAGCCGCGGGGTGAGGATCTTCGTCAGCGTCGCGCCAATAGTGCCGCCCGAGATCACGATGGGCCGCGCGTCCTGCTCGGTCGCCTTGGCCACGATCAGCACGTTGTCGCCCTGCAGAGTGATCGAGTGGGTGGGCATGTTCATCGTCGTGAACTGGCCGATGTTCATGCCGCCCAGGTCGACCTTGAACCGCAGGCCCTTCTCCACCGGCTTCTGGGCGAGAGCAATGGCAGGCAGCAGGATGGCGATCGCAATGAGAAGTCGACGCACGGGCACTCCAGACAGACGTTGATGGTGGTGTCGGGAGAGTAGCACGGACCGGACATCAGGCTCGAAGGCCGGTCCGGTGGGCAAGGCAGGGACCGCGACAACCAAATGGCCGTCGCAGTTGGGGATCAGGGCGCGGCGATGACGTTGATTACGTAGTCCCGCATGAAGCCGCGATGCGGCCCGCAGAAGTACGTGAACTCGCCCACGTCGTTGAACGTGTGCTCGAAGGTGTCACCCCGCCCGAGCGCCGCGCTCTGGAACGCCGCGCCCGCGTCGTCATCACCGGGGTTGCCGCTGATGACGTCGTGCACGGCGCCGTCGAGGTTGGTCCAGCGCACGGTCGTGCCGGGCGCGATCTCGATCGGGTTCTCCGAAATATCGAAGTCCTGGTATGCCAACTCGAAGACCGCCGGTCCCACGATCGCGCAGCCATCGTTGTCAGCGCCCGGGGTGCCCAGGTCGCCGGCGCCGTACGCGGAGGTGCTGTCGCACCACAGCGCGCCGTCGTTGTTGTCGTCAGCCGCGAGATCGCCACCAAACTGAAAGGCGGTCGCCGAGTTGTCAGGGAAGTCCGCGTCAGAGTAGTTGACGCGATCGATCTCGATGCCGCGCCAGTTGTCCAACACGACCTCATCGGTGCCGTTGGCGAGGGTGACGCCCGAGAACAACACATCGACGTCCAGGCCGCCGTTGACGGCCGGATCGATGTTCTTGCCAAAGACGATGTACGCGCCCGCAGGGATCACGATGGACTCGCTGATGGTGAAGTCATCGAAGTCGTCATCGCGAATGACCACGCCGAACAGGTCAACGTCGCGGTCGCTGACATTGATGGCCTCGAACCACTCACCGGTGGCATCGGGAGCCGCGGTCGGGTTCTTCATGATCTCGGTGATGACCAAATCGTCAGCGCCGGGGCGCGCCGCGTTGACGCAGCTGATGCACTCGATGTTGAAGTTGTAGGCATCGATCGGGTCGTTATTGGCAAAGTCGTTGACCACGACCGCGTAGTTGCCCGGCTGGAAGACCTGCTGGACCCGAGAGCAGCCGTTGATGCCGCCATCGTCGTCGTCGACGAGCGGGGTCAGCTGGCCGGTCAGAACGCTGATCGTAAAGACCTGTAGGACCGTATCGACGTCGCAGTCGCCCGGCGCGGTGTCGGTGAAGAGCCCCAACTCGGAGTCGGCCGCCGCGACGGTGAAGAAGTAGCCGTCAGTGCCACCCGCGGGCATCACGCCCACGTTGCTGCTCTCGATGGCCGAATCGACCGCCACCAGGAGGTCGATCTGGTAGTCCGCGATGGCGCCGTCGTTCTGCTCGGTGATCTCGATCTGGTACGTACCAGCAGCGAGGTTGGTCGCCAGCGCGCCCGCACATTCGGGCGCGATCGGGTTGGGGCCATTGTCGATGTCGGGGCCAAGCTGAGCGCCACGGCTGCCGTCGGCGTTGACCGCGAACAGGCGGCCCCGGGTGTCGGCCGGGCAGCCGAAGATGCCATCGCTGGTGAAGAACAGAATGCGACCGGGGGCATCGAGGATGACCTCGAAGGTGTCGCTGCTGCCCGCCGCCATCAAGCTGTTCTGCTCGGTGATGGCCGTGTCGCGCACGAAGAACTCTGAGGAGCACTCCGCGTCGCAGCCGTCGCCGTTGTCGATGTTGCCGTCGTCGCACTCTTCGCCCGCGTCGACGTTACCGTCGCCGCAAATGGGATTGAGCGTGCAGTCGGCGGCACAGCCGTCACCGTCGACCACGTTGCCGTCGTCGCACTCTTCGCCGCCTTCGACCACGCCGTTACCGCAGATCGCGGCGACCGGGAAGGTCACCGTGAACACGTAGGCGTCGATAGCGGCGTTGCGGCCAAACTCGTCGATCTCGGCCACATAGGTGCCCGCGCGCAGCGCGACATCGCTCAAGAGCGAGCACGCGCCCACGCCACCGTCGTCATCGAAGTACTGCCGAGCGCCACGCACACCGTCAACGAGGCGGAAGATCGCGATGCGGGTATCGCCCGGGCAGGCCCCGGCGCCGTCGCTGGTCTCGAAGGTGCCGGTGGTGTCGGCGTCGACAGTGAACACGAAGAGGTCGGTGCCGGCGACGGCCATGGCGCCGTTGAAGTCGCCACCCGCCGAGACGTCGACGGCCTGGCGATAGGTCAGGGTGTAGGCAGGCTGTGCGTTGTCGCGGCTGAGGTCTTCGACGATGACCGCGTAGTTGCCGGCTCGCAGATCGCCATCGCGGGTGATCTGCGAGCAAAAGCCCGGGCCGCTGTCGTCATCGGTGGCCAGATCGCCACCGAGCGTGCCGTCATCATTGACCGGCACCAAGCGCATAAAGGTGTCGCCGACACCCGCGCAGCCGCCGTTGCCGTCATTGCTTTGAGCGAAGAGCGAGGCGCCGTCCTGATCGACGGTGAACTGCCAGATGTCGCGGGACCCTGAGGCCGTGCCGATGCTCGGCCGGCTCTCGGCGCCTAACGCGAGCGCAAAGTTCTCGTCGGTGCAGGCCGCATCGCAGCCGTCGTCATTGTCGACGTTGCCGTCGTCGCACTCTTCGTCGCCTTCGATGTCGCCATTGCCGCAGACCTGCTCGAATTGGCAGGCGTCGCTGCAGCCGTCGCCGTTGTCGAGGTTGCCGTCATCACAGGCTTCGAGCGGCTCGACCACGCCATTGCCGCAGCCGATCTCGATGATGCAGTTGGCGTCGCAGCCGTCGCCGTTGTCGATGTTGCCATCGTCGCAGGTCTCGCCCGCGTCGACGTTGCCGTCGCCGCAGGCGGGCTCGAGGACGCAGACATCGCTGCAGCCATCGCCATTGGCGACGTTGTTGTCGTCGCATTGCTCGTCGCCCTGGAGGGCGCCGTCGCCGCAGACCGGCAGGGTGAAGACCTCAACGGTGTAGTCGCCGATGGCGGCGTTGGCGCTGAAGGTCGAGGCGACCACGACGAGCGCCGTGCCCGCCGGGATGGCGACCGCGTCGATGCGGCTGCCGCGTGCTCCGTTGAAGTCATCGTCGCCGATGATGCAGCCCTCCACCTCGGCCGCGTCAAACGGCGCGTTGAAGGCATGCAGGAAGCCATCGCCAGACCACGCGGCGGTCAGACGCACGGTCTGATCGGCGCCCGTGTCGTTGTAGATGACGCGGGTCTCGTAGAAGTGGTCCGCATCGCCCTGAGCGCCGCAGTCTGGGCTCAACCGGTCCCACTGGGCGTCCGCGTCGTCGATGCTGCCGGCCAACTCGATGCTGTCACCGCGCGGGGCGATGGCGAACTCGTTCTCGCAGGCCGCGCTGCAGCCGTCGAGGTCGTCGAGGTTGCCGTCGTCGCACTCTTCGCTGCCTTCGACCGCGCCGTCGCCACAGACCGCTTCGCTGAGGCAGGCCGCGCTGCAGCCGTCGTCGTCGACCAGGTTGCCGTCGTCGCACTCTTCGTCGTTCTCGACCACGCCATTGCCGCAGCCCGGCTCGATGATGCAGTCAGCCGCACACCCGTCGCCGTCGACGTTGTTGCCGTCGTCGCAGGTCTCTTCGCCGGCGAGCTCGCCGTCGCCGCATACGATGAACTGGGCACTGAGGGTGTAGGCGTCGATAGCGCGATTGCTGAAGCCGTCGACGCGGACCTCGTAGTTGCCGGCAGCGAGATCGCTGCTGATCAACGAGCAAGCGCCCACGCCACCGTCATCATCGAAGACGCGGTCGACGCG